>JAGTVD010000555.1 GCA_018224505.1 Desulfatitalea sp.
CTGCCAGACAAGACGGCGACGCATCATGGGGTTTCGTCCTTGAAGCGATATCCCACACCGCGCACCGTCTCGATCAAGTGGCCGCTGGCCCCCAACTTTTTGCGCAACCCCACGATTTGCACATCCACACTGCGATCAGTGACGGGGTAGTCATCCCCGCGCACGGCATCCACAATCTGGGAACGCGTGAACACCCAACCCGGCCTGGCAGCCAGAAAAGCCAGCACCTGGAATTCGGTGAAGGTCAGATCGATCACCTCATTGTCGATGGTCAGCCGACGCCGATCCACATCGATGGTCAAACCGCTGATTTGCACCACCTCGGTGCCGGTGGGCGCCGGCGCGGAGCGGCGCCGGAAGACAGAGCGCAAACGCGCCAGCAGCACCCGGGGGCTGAAGGGCTTGGTCACATAATCGTCCGCTCCGAGCTCGAGGCCGGTGACAATATCCACTTCCTCGCCCTTGGCGGTCAGCATCACCACCGGTATGCCGGACGTCTTGGGATCGTTTTTCAAGCGACGGGTCAACTCCAGCCCATCGATACCGGGCAGCATCAGATCGACAAGGGCCAGATCGACGCGTTGCTCCCGAACCATCCGCCAGGCCTGCTCGCCGGTTTCGGCGCTCAGCACAGCGTACCCTTCCCGTGCCAGGTGGAATCGCACCAGCTCGAGGATATCTTCCTCATCATCCACCACCAGTATCGTCTTTTTAACCATCCAAGTGACCTTTTCGGCTTTCCGTGACGCGGAAGATTCAAATCACCGCCATCGTGCACCCCTGAGAGCCGCGTCCTATTGATGACTCCATATAGACGGGCGAAGGTTAGCGCATTGTTAGGGCACGGTTAGTTTTGGATGAGGGTGCTTCAATCTATTTACAAGCGAACGGATAAAAATGATGAAAACAGTATCCGCCCGGATCGCTGTAGAGCATCTCGGTTTCGGCCATGCAGGTGCCGATCATCTCCCTGGCAATCGTTTCGTAATCCGGACGCTGCTCCTCTTCCTGCTTGCACTGCATGCAGATGGGCTGGTGATCGTAAACGGATAGAATCCGCTTTTCGTTCGCCCCCAGGCCGGCGCTGCAACGATGGCACGCCAAAGCACAAGACAACTGCTCTTCCCATTTATCCATTGAATCCATCCTTTTTTCAGAGTATGGCACCCCTTGCGGGCCAATATGCGAGTTGCTTACAACGACACCATATTCTAACCCCATGCAGCCGATGAATCAATAGTAGCAGGCACAGGACACCGTTTTGACACTGCTGAACATCACCGCCATAGCAGTCGCTCTGGCCATGGACGCTTTTGCCGTGGCCATCGCTGCCGGTATTAAACTGGGTCATGTCAGCTTGCGCCAGAATTTCCGCCTGGCGTGGCATTTCGGATTCTTCCAGGCGGCCATGCCTATCGTCGGCTGGGCGCTGGGGCTTACCATCCGGGATGCCATCGCGCAATATGATCACTGGGTGGCCTTCGCCCTGCTGCTTTTCGTGGCCCAGGGCATGCTACGGGAAGCGTTCAAGGCGGATACCGATTCCGGACCGCCTAAAGATCCCACCAAAGGGTGGACGATGGTCATGCTCTCCCTGGCCACCAGCCTGGATGCCCTGGCTGTGGGGTTGAGTCTTTCCATGATCAACGTGTCCATCTGGACGCCGGCCCTGGTCATCGGCCTGGTGGCCGCGGCCTTCACCACCATTGGCCTGCACCTGGGCAAACGACTGTCCCGGGCGACCCTTGTCCGGCGCTATGCCGACGCCATCGGCGGCCTGGTGCTGCTGGCCATCGGATTGAACATTCTGCGGGAACATGGGGTGTTTGGATAGGCCGTTAATTGGTTGGTCGGTTGGTCGGCAAGTAGCGTTTTCAGGGTTCCAGGAAAGGCCAGCCCATGGGGGGTTGGATTGTTCTGCGGGCGGTGGAGTCCACCAATTCAAACAGAACGACTTCCATGATGTGCCACACCTTGACCCCCTGGCGCACGCAACCAGTTACGCTTTTGTCCTGACGTCCGCAAGCCATATGCATGTGCAGCAGGGGCGTTCCCGTTTCATCGGCAAAGAGGGTGCCTGTGCCGGCCACCTCATGCGTCCCATCCAAAAAATGGCGCATCGGTTCGATGGGCAGGACACGCCCTTGACGCGGCCCCACCACCAGGCAGCTGCCGTCATCGGCGCCGCCCAGGATGAGCAGGGCCGCAGCGCGAATGCCCTGATCCAAGGCGAACTGTTCAATCACTTCGTGGACAATCTCCCCGTCTTCCAATCGCAGCACAAAAACGCGTCCCTGGCGGGCCTGGGAATATTTCATAGGGACTCCTCGCCGCCGATGGGACCGGGTGGCGCGGGCTCATCCCCGGCTTCCATGGTTTCCATAAAGAGTCGAAACATCACAATGCTCACCAGCAGTCCGATGAACGACCAGCCCGTGCTGGCCAGCACCCTGAAAAAATCATTGGTGAGCACGGTTTGCAGTATCTGGTCAGTACCGATGCCCATCAGCACAATGGGCACATAGGTGGTCAGCAGCAGCAGCAGGATAAGTAAAAAGTGCGGCCGGGTGCGGATGAAACTGATGCGAATGGCATCCAGGGGCCGCTGGCCGAACAGCACCAGATAAAATTCGGCATACGCCAGACGTACCGCGAGCCATATGCCGGGGATGATCAGCAAACTGATCCCCAGCCCAATCATCGCGACCAATATGGTTTTCAATAAAAACAGCGGGGCCCACTGCCGCATCGCCGCCATCAACAAGTTGCCGTTGCCGGGCCGTTCCCCCCGGGCGCGCCGAGCCATCAGATGAATCAAAGCGGCAGTGTAGATAGGATAAATCAGAAGGTTGACCATCATTGGCCCGAACAGGGCCATGGCGCTCTCCTGAAAACTTCTGGCCAGCACGAAATCGAGCAGCGTGGTGACAAATAAAAACGGCAGGCACAACGTCGCCAGCTGCTGAAAATGGGCAGTATAGAAACGAAAGGCATCATTGAGGATCTGCAGAGCCTTCGAAGCGAAGCTGGGAGCTGCAGCAGCGGTGGCTTGACGACATTTATCCAACGGATATTCGATGGAATCTGCCTGTTGATTTGCATCGGTTTGAACCAAACCCCCTGCGATGGTTTTTGAATTTTTTTGATGATGTAAATTTCAGGCACTGGGCATTTGATGTGTCTGGCGAATGTCACGGTTTTATTACCTGGCAAAAAACAACCACTTTTGCAAATAACCTTTGGTTGGCTGTTCCTGAGGATTTACATGATGCTCCTTTGGCAGATGCGCTGGATGGCGTTCGAATGCGTTTATCAAACCGGCATCCCCTCTCGATTGATTATCCCAAAGGAAGGCATACGCCGGTGTTTACGGATCAGGGTTTCTATCATTTCCGCAGCCTGATTTGGATGAGCCTTGATCTGAACTAAAAAGCAACCCACGAGGGCTGCTTTTTTGCTTTTTATGCTGTTGTTATCAGTTTATTGAAGGATGGGGATTAAAGTTCTTCATCCAGAATTAAATCCACAAGATCCAGGAA
>JAGTVD010000556.1 GCA_018224505.1 Desulfatitalea sp.
AAGATATTGGATGGGGCCGCCAAAGCGCCGTGAACGACGTTTGCTGCATCGTGACGCAGCCAGCATCTATATAGGGGCATAATCACAATGGCTTTTCTTATATCAGGTTCCATCCGGCGCGTGTTGACCATCCTGGTCTGCCTCGCCGTTCTGCCCGCGCTGCTGATCATTCTCTATTCCGGTCTGGAGCTGCGCGCCGCCGCCATTGAAAACGCCAAGCGCGAGATGCTCTTTCTGGCCCGGACCATGGGCGAGGTGCAAAAGGGCATCACCCACTCCACCCACCAGATACTGGCCACGCTGGGCCAGATAAAAGAGGTGCACGACCTGGATGGCCCGGGCAGCAGCGCCATCTTTCGCGCCGTGGTGGCCAACAATCCCGGGTTGATCAATATCGTGGGCATGGATAACTACGGCGAGGTGTTCGCTTCGACTATGCCCTACGGGAAGGTCAACCTGGCGGATCGGCAGCATGTCCGGGACGCCCTGGCCCATCGTAAATTCACTGCGGGGGAGTATATCCTGACGCGCGTCGGGCCGACCTTTCCTTCCCTGGCCTTTGCCTATCCGATCCTGGGCCGGGACGGGGAACCTATGGCGGTACTGGCCGCCGCATGGCATCTGGCGAGCTTTTCGGACTTTTTGGATGTGGCCAATATGCCGCCGAACTCATTCGTGGCGGTTAATGACCGCAACGGCATCCGGCTGTTTTTTTATCCATCCCAGGAGAAGACCAATCCCGTCGGAGGAGCGATATCCGTCGGTGCGTGGGACAAGGTGCGAGGGGCGCAAGGCCCGGGTGTTTCCTTGCACCAAGGGTCGGACGGGGTGAGCCGGATCTTCGGCTATCAGCCGGTCCGCCTGGAGGCTGATTCGGAGCCCTACA
Source organism: Desulfatitalea sp. (assembly GCA_018224505.1). Taxonomy (GTDB): domain Bacteria; phylum Desulfobacterota; class Desulfobacteria; order Desulfobacterales; family Desulfosarcinaceae; genus Desulfatitalea. Next base: position 887 of record JAGTVD010000556.1, read on the forward strand.
TTTACATGTGGGCAGGGATCCCCGAAGCCGCCGTGTTGCGGCCGGCCAATCTGATCCTGGCCCGCAACCTGATTTTGATGGTCCTTGTGGCCGGTCTGGCCCTGGCCATATCCTGGCTGGTGGGCGGCAAAACGCTGCTCGCACCCATCCGCCGTCTGGTGGGTGCCACACGGGCGTTTGCCGAGGGCGACGTCCAGGCCCGCAGCGACACCGGCCCTGCCCCCGAAGAGCTTCGAAAGCTGGCCGGCGCCTTCGACGAGATGGCCGAGGCCCTGGTGGAGAGCCAGGAGCGGCTGCGGACCATCGCCGACTACACCTATGACTGGGAGTATTGGCTGGGGCCGGATGGCCGTCCGCTCTGGGTTTCACCTTCATGTGGAAAGATCACCGGCTATGCGGCATCCGAATTCATCGCCGACCCCGCCTTGTTCGAGAAGATCGTGCACCCCGCGGACAGGGTCCACTACGATGCCCATTTGCGGTCTGTCAAGAATGGGACCCATACCACGCATATCGATTTTAGAATCGTCCACAAATCAGGCCACACGGTTTGGATCGATCACCACTGCCTGCCCTTGGTGCGCATCGATGGCACCTTCCTGGGGCGGCGGGTGAGCAACCGCGATATCACGGACCGCAAACGGGTGGAGGGGGCGTTGCAAGAAAGCGAAGCTCAATTTCGCTCGCTGGTGGAAGGCGCCCCGGAAGGAATTTTTGTGCAGACCCAACACCGGTTTGTCTATGTCAACGCGGTTGGGTTGCGGCTGTTCGGCGCCCGCTCGGCGGACGCGCTCCTGGGCACACCGGTCTTGGAGCGCTTCCATTCCGACTCGCGGGAGCGCATCAGTTCGCGGATTGCACAACTCAACCAGCACAGGAAACCGGTGCCCCGGGTCGAGCATATCGGCTTGCGATTGGACGGCACGCCCGTGCCGGTGGAGGTGTCGGCCGTGCCGGTCATCTTCGAAGGCCAAGAGGGCGCCCTGGTGTTCATCCAGGACATCTCCGAGCGCCGACAGATCGAAACCCGCCTGCAGCAGGCCCAGAAGATGGAGGCCATCGGCGCCCTGGCGGGCGGCATCGCCCACGACTTCAACAACATTTTGTTTCCTATCATCGGGCTGTCGGAGATTTTATTGGAGGACCTGCCCGAGGGCGGCCTGGACCGCGAAAATGTGAACGAAATCCTCATGGCCGCCCGGCGCGCCGGGGATCTGGTCAACCAGATTCTTTCCTTCAGCCGCCAGTCCGAGCACAAGCGGATTCCCCTGCGTATCCAGCAGGTGCTCAAGGAAGTGGGCAAGCTGGTGCGGGCCACCATCCCGACCAACATCGAGATCCATCAATCATTGCAGGAGAAATGCGGTCCGGTGCTGGCCGATCCCACTAATGTGCATCAGATCGCCATGAACCTGATCACCAATGCCTACCATGCCGTGGAGCACAACGGCGGCGCCATCACCGTCGGCCTGCAGCAAACCTTGCTGGACGCTGCGGATGTGGCCGGCACGCCCCTGAGACAGGGCCCCCATGCCCTGCTGACGGTATCCGACACCGGACACGGTATTCCGGCCGAGGTGCTGCCCCGGATCTTCGATCCCTACTTTACCACCAAGGCCCAGGGCAAGGGCACCGGGTTGGGCCTGTCGGTGGTCTATGGCATCGTCCGGGAGCATGGCGGCGATATCCGTGTATACAGCGAGGTGGGTCAGGGCACGAGCTTCAAGGTCTACCTGCCGCTCATCCCGCGCGACATGGCGACCCGCCCGTCCTCGCCCGCGATCCCATTGCCCACCGGTACCGAGCGGGTTCTGCTGGTGGACGACGAGGAGCCCATTGTGCGCATGGAAACGCAGATCCTCGAACGGCTGGGGTACCGGGTCACGCCCCGCACCAGCAGCGTGGAGGCCCTGGCGGCGTTTCAGGCCAATCCCGCGGGATTCGACCTAGTGATCACCGACATGGCTATGCCCAACATGACCGGCGCGCAAATGGCCAGGAAGCTGGTGTCCATCCGGGCCGATATCCCGGTCATCCTCTGCACCGGTTTCAGTGAACAGATGACCATCGCGAATGCCGGTCCGGCGGAAATCAAAGGGTTCCTGATGAAACCGCTGGTGCGCAGCGACCTGGCTGCGGAGAT
>JAGTVD010000557.1 GCA_018224505.1 Desulfatitalea sp.
CCCCCGTGGGCCACCCGAAAGCCAGTCATCACCTCATCAAAGATCAACAACGCCCCGTAGCGATCGCACAGATTCCGCAAGGCCGGCAAGAACCCTTCTTGCGGCGGCACCAAACCCATATTACCGGCCACGGGTTCCACGATGATCGCCGCAATCGCTTTGCCCCGGTCGGCCATCACCTTCTCCAAAGCAGCCACATCATTGTACGGGAGCGACAAGGTGTGCTTGACGAAGTCCGCCGGTACGCCCGGGCTTCCGGCAATGGCCAGGGTGGCGACCCCTGAGCCGGCATCCACGAGCAGACAGTCCGCGTGGCCGTGGTAGCACCCGTCGAACTTGATGATCGCATCACGTCCGGTGACACCCCGGGCCAGTCGGATGGCGCTCATGGTGGCCTCGGTACCGGAGTTGACCATGCGCACCATCTCCACCGAGGGCACGGCCGCCACCACCAGACGGGCCAGCTCCACCTCCAGGGCGGTGGGCGCGCCGTAACTGGTGCCCTGTTCCAATGCCCGGGTCAAGGCTTCGATCACCGCCGGGTGGCGATGCCCCAGAATCATCGGCCCCCAGGAGCCCACATAATCGATAAAGCGGTTGCCGTCGGCATCATAAATGTGACAGCCATCCGCACGGCTGATAAAAAGCGGCTGTGTGCCCACCGAACGACACGCCCGCACGGGGCTGTTCACCCCCCCCGGAATCAGTTGCACGGCCTCTTCAAAAAGCCGCCTGGAAGCATCGTACATCACGGGCCATCCTTTCTTGTCGGAGCGTCAGCAGGTAAAAAACAGGCCGAAAAATAGCAGACGGATGGGGAGGGGTCAAGCGGTGCGGCACGGCGGTGGGTGGGTTGGTTGGTTATTCGGCTGGTCGGTTGTTCGGTTCGTCGGTTGGTTGGGCGGTTCATTGTTTATTCGAACAACCGCCCAACCTATTCTACACTCCCGACGCCAGCCCCACCCCCAACATCAACGCCTCGCGGTTCATCTCGAGGAAGCGTTTCGGCATGCGCCCTTCCAGGACGGACATTATGGATTCGATGCGCACCAGGGGGTTCAAGCCGAGCAAGGCGCCCAACATGCAGATATTGTAGACCACCGCGGCGCCGATCTTTTCCGTTACGGTGGCATGCATGGGCAGCTCACGCTGTTTGGCATCCACCTTGCGCTCGGTGCGCACGTAACGAGAATCGGTAAGCAGCAACCCGCCGGGGCGGATGATCGGCGCATAGAGGTTGTAGGCCTCCTGGGTAAGGCAGACGACGATGTTGGGTTGGACCACCATGGGGTAGTTGATGGGTTTGTCGGAGATGATAACATCGGCGCGCGTAGCGGAACCGCGGGCGGCGGCCCCGTAGGCCTGGGTCTGAACGGCGATCAATCCCTCGTGGAGCACGGCGGCCTCCGCCAGAACAATGGCTGCGGTAATGACCCCCTGCCCACCGGATCCCGAAAATACGAGCCGTGTTCTACCCATTGGCATCTCCCCTTTCACTTGAAATCTGCTGTTACGCTTTTGCCGCCGCCATGGCCTGCTCGACAATCTTGTCATATTCGGTGCAATACTCCGGCTTATCCGCCTGCATAAAAATCCCCCGTTGGATCAGTTCGGGGTTCTCGGCGGCAGCCTTGGAGCCGATGCGCGTGGTGTTGTCCTTGAACCATTGCAACATCTCGACGGGTCCGCCGAGGCGGTTATGGCGCCCGAAATAGGTCGGGCACTGGGACAGGACCTCCACCACGGAAAAACCGTCGTGCAATATGGCCTGTTGAATGAGATCCGCCACCTCGTGCACATGATAAACCGTGGTGCGGGCCACGAATGTCGCACCGGCGGCCATGGAAAGAGCCGCCACATCAAACCCCTGATCGATATTGGTGTAAGGCGCCGTGGTGGCGATGGTGCCATACCCCGACAGGGGCGAATATTGTCCGCCGGTCATGCCGTAGATACGATTGTTCATCACCAGGGCGGTCATGGCGATATTGCGGCGAGCAGCGTGAATGAAATGGTTGCCGCCGATGGCCAGGGCATCGCCATCCCCCATGGGAACGATCACATTGAGTTCCGGCTTGCTCAGCTTGATCCCCGTGGCGAAGGCCAGGGCACGCCCGTGCAAGGTGTGCATGGTGTGAAAATCCACATAGCCGGAGATGCGCGACGAGCATCCGATGCCCGATACCATCACAATCTCGTTTTTGCTCATGCCCAGCTTCTCGATGGCATGGACCAAACCGTTGAGCACCGTGCCGTGCCCGCACCCGGGGCACCACATGTGGGGGAAGAACCGTTCGCGAAGATAATCTTTGACAGCCATGTATTTGCCTCTTGCATGCGCGTTGGAGAGTGTTCGCCCTTTAAACCCCCTGCCCTGCGATCAGGCGCAACACCTGGCGAACATCGGTGGGGGTGATCAAAACGCCGTCGATGCGGTTGGCCAGAAAGACCTTGCCGGGGTCGCGCACCGTGCGCTGCACCTCCCGGCAAATCTGGCCCATATTCATCTCCACCACGATGACCCGCTCGGCTTTGGCGCACACCTCGGCGACCACCTCGGTCGGGAAGGGCCACAACGTTTGCAGCTCCAGCAAACCGTACTTCTGGCCCCGTTTGCGCTGGCCCTCGACCACGTGCAGCGCCGTGCGGGCCGAGGCCCCGTAGGAAACCAGTACCGTCCGGGCATCTTCCAGATAAAACGTTTTATAGCGGGCGATCTGTTCCACATGGTTCTCGATCTTGTCCACCAGGTGCCGTATCAATCCATGCACCACCTTGGGATTGTCCGAGGGGAAGCCCCACATGTCATGGTACAGCCCGGTGACATTGTACCGATGCACGCCGCCGAAGTCTGCCATGGGCAATCGGCCGTCCTCGCGGGGCAGATAGGGATGATAATCCACGCCCTCGCGCACCGATGTTTTAAGACGCTCCACCAGGGGAATCTCACCCGGCTCGGGCAGCAGCAATGGTTCGCGCATATGCCCCACCACCTCGTCAAAAAGCAGCACCACCGGCGTGCGATAGGTCTCGGCCATATTGAACGCTTCCACCGTCATGGCAAACACATCCTGGTGGCTGGAGGCGGTCAGGGCGATGATGGCATGGTCGCCATGGGTGCCCCAGCGGGCCTGGTTCACATCGGCCTGGGCAATGTGGGTGGGAATGCCGGTGGAGGGCCCGCCGCGCTGCACATTGACGATGACGCATGGAATTTCGGTCATCACCGCGTAACCCAGGGCCTCCTGCATCAGTGAGAACCCGGGACCGCTGGTGGCGGTCAGCACCTTGTGCCCGGTCAGCGAGGCGCCGATGATGGCGCACATGGAGGCAATCTCATCCTCCATCTGGATGAACTTGCCCCCCCGCTGGGGAAGCCGGCGGGAAAGATGCTCGGCAACCTCCGTGGAGGGCGTGATGGGATAGCCGGCAAAAAACTCCAGCCCGGCATACAGCGCGCCTTCTACACAGGCCTCATTGCCCTGCACAAATCGCAATTGGGAATTCATATGCATCACACCTCAATTCCGGGGCGATTCGCGGCAGCTTCAGCGGCCTAGTAGCACGCATCCACCACCCGAATCGCAATGGGTATTACGCCTTCTCAACATCCACCCGGATAGCCAGATCCGGACATCGCAAAGCGCACATTTCGCAAGCAATGCAATCCTCCAGCCGCACCGCCACGGCTTTGTCGCAGGCATCCATCTCGAGTACCTGCTTGGGGCAGAAGGCCACACAGATGCCGCACCCCTTGCACCACTCCCGCTGGATATGATGTTCCTTTAGTTTCCGTTTCGCCATTGCCGATCCTTTATGATAATACGCCACTGTTCGACAATCGAACGCTGACACTTACCATAAATCCTTTTATGGCAGATGGCAACGCCTGAAATGTGGTTAGAATATTTTATGAATTGCATTCGGGGCCAAATTAGCAATCACCCTGCGAACATGCCCCACCTTTGTTGACACGCCAGCGTGAATGGCATATAGACCGAAAGTTACATACGCTTAAAATTATTAGAAAAGGACCCATTATCCATTTGAAGATCCTATTGCGCTTGATCATCGCCATGGTGCTGATTATCGTCGGAGCGGCAGCCTGGGCCTGGATCGAGATAC
>JAGTVD010000558.1 GCA_018224505.1 Desulfatitalea sp.
AATCTTTGCCTGACGTGCGGGGCCTGCTCTTCCGGCTGCCCGGCGACCGGGCTTGAAAACATGGATCCGCGTAAATTTTTGCGCATGGCGGCCTTGGGGATGGATGAGGAGATCAAAAAGAGTAAGTGGGCGTGGATGTGTACAATGTGCCAGCGCTGCATCTACGTTTGCCCCATGAAAATCAATATTCCCCAATTGGTCTTCAATGCCAGGGCGCTGTGGCCCCGGGACGAACGGCCCAAAGGGATTCTGGGGTCTTGCGACATGGCTTTGCGCAATGAGAGTTGCAGCGCCATGGGAACCTCCCCCGAGGATTTCGAATTCGTGGTCCAGGATGTGCTGGAGGAGTACCGGGAAAACCAACCGGAGTTTGCCGACATGGAGGCTCCCATCGACAAACAGGGCGCCGAGTTTTTCCTGAACCAGAACTCCCGCGAGCCGGTGACCGAACCGGACGAAATGGTGCCGCTGTGGAAGATTCTGCACCTTGCAGGCGTCAACTGGACTTACGGTTCCAAGGGGTGGGGTGGCGAGAACTACTGCATGTTCCTGGCCGACGATGACGCCTGGAAGCAAATCGTTACCACCACATCCAAGCAGGCCGACGATTTGGGGTGTCCCATCTATCTCAATACCGAGTGAGGGCATGTCACCTTCTCAGTCCTGTATGGACTGAAAAAGTTCAACATCGAGCACAAGTTCGTGGTGAAGAACATTTACGAGTACTACGCCAAGTGGATTCGCGAGGGAAAGCTCAAGGTCAATTCGGACTGGAACAAGGATTTGAAAGTCAAGTTCACGGTTCAGGACCCGTGCCAGATTGTCCGCAAGAGCTACGGCGACCCCATTGCCGAGGATCTGCGTTACGTGGTCAAGGCGGTGGTGGGCGAGGAGAACTTCATCGACATGACCCCCAACCGATCCAATAACTACTGCTGCGGCGGCGGCGGCGGATTCCTGCAATCCGGATACAAGGAAGAACGCCTTAATTATGGCCGGTTGAAGGACGAGCAGATCCAGACCACGGGGGCCGACTACTGCATTGCAGGGTGTCACAACTGCCATGCGCAGATTCACGAACTGAGCGAGCACTATGGTGCCGGATACGGCGTGGTGCATTTGTGGACGTTGATCTGCCTCTCTCTGGGTATACTGGGGCCCAACGAGCGGGAATATCTGCACGACGACCTCAAAGAGGTGCTGGTGTTTCACCCGGAATCGGCGATGTAAAAAAGCGGCGTCCATCCACCTGGGTGGATGGACGCCTTCTGCTGTTCTTGTCTTTCGGGGAGGGCGAGCGATGCAATTATTAACCCTCGACGAATTGAAAAGAAAAAGAGAAGTTGAGCTGGATGGCTCGCTGCGGGCCATCCGCGATCACTGGGATACCTACCGGGAGATCAAAAAACTCATCGACCGAATTAATGGCGCGCCGCTGGATGTGGGTGATTATCATCATACGGCGACCCGACTGGGATCCATGCTTGTCGCCATGAGCAGTGGCATCGATTGTACGATTTTTAATTACTTCGCCCATCACATCGATCCGGGAAAGGCTGGTGATGTCCGCTGCTTTCGTCTTGAATGCCGTGACCTTGCCGAACAGATGCGACAGCTGGATCAGCGGCGAACCGGCCGTCAGCGCCTCCGGAGGGTCAAGTAGGCCGATGGCGGCTATTCAGATCTCCCATGGCCGGGCAGCCGGCGGAAACACAGGTCCGGCAATATGAAAGCGGCCTTTGCCACCTGGAACGGTCGAATTGCGCCGCTTTTCGACACCTCCCGGCAGGCCCATATCGTGGAGGTGCTGTCGGAGCGTGTTTTTAAAGAGCAACGGGAGTGCTTTCAGGATCAAACGCCGGTGGGCAAGGTGCTTTGTCTGGTGGAATGGGGTGTCACCACACTTGTCTGTGGCGCCATTTCCCGCCCGTTGCACGTCATTGTCACCGCCCACGGCATCCGGGTCATCTCTTTCGTGGCCGGAGATTTGAAGGAAGTGACGCATGCCTGGCTGGAAGGCCGTATCCATGAGAAGGGATACGCCATGCCCGGATACGGGCATCGGGTCGACGGTGGCGGTGCACAAGGATCGGACCCGGCCAACAACCCTCAAGGAAAAGGAGGTGGCAAAAATGAATGGTAAAGGTGGTGGTGGCGGCTCGGGTGGCCGCGGCGGGCAACAAGGTCAAGGAAAAAGCCGGGGCGCCGGTAGCCCCAGGGGCGGTGGTGGGCGTGGCGTTGCCGCCGGGCCCGGCGGTCAGTGTGTTTGCCCCAAATGTGGACACGAAGTGGCCCACGAGAGGGGGGTGCCTTGTCCGGACACCCAATGCCCCAAGTGTGGTGCGGCAATGGTTCGGCAATAGGTCGTGCCTGAAATGAAAATTACACTGCTGCTGGATCTTTCCCGACACTGCATCGAGACGGAACTCAGGCGGCGCCATAATCGCGCCCTGTCCGATTGCTTTCGGCCGGGGCAAGACAAAGTCGCTGCCGGTGCGATCGTCGAACTGACCCGACAGGCACTGACCCGTTTCGATTTCGCTCACCTGCGCAGCCGGCATGCCGCTTTGGCCGGAGGCGCCGCATCCCGTGTGACACTGGTCGGCGATCAAGGCGAACCGGTCATTCAAATCGATGACCACCCCATCCCGGCAACCAACCGAAACACCAACCAAACAACCGAACAACCGATGAACCGGCCAACCGAACAGTCATCGACCAACCGACCAACCAAAACCAGAATCCCCCGCACAAATTTATGACTAATTCACTTGATTTCATCCAAAGGCGGGGTTATGCTTCATTTATCAAATGAATCCCGTCCGCCGACAAGGGGACGGCATTGCGCCGGCGGCACGTTGTGCGCCCCGGGGCGTCGCTTCCGGCGCTGGTTAATGGCAACTTAAGGAAAAGGAAGCAAAGCAGTATGGCAACTGGAATTGTGAAGTGGTTTAACGAGAAGAAGGGGTTTGGGTTCATTGAGCAGGAAAATGGGCCGGATGTATTTGTTCACCATTCAGGAATCAAGATGGAGGGTTTCAGGACGCTGAAGGAGGGCGTGCGCGTCTCCTTTGACATCGAACAAGGTCAAAAGGGTCCTGCCGCCGTGAATGTGGTGGCAATCTGATTTTTCCCCTGCGAACGTAATAAACCGTTTCAGGGTTTCCCCACCCGGGGAAACCCTGAAACGTCATTTTGCTCCTGCCCGGGAATGTGTTCCAATGGCGCGTCGGGAAGGAGGGTGCCGACTTATTTGAGTTTGCCCAGCAGCGCGCTGGCGATGGTGTTTTTCTGGATCTCTTTGGTCCCTTCGTAAATCTCCGTTATTTTGGCATCCCGATAGAACCGTTCCACGTCATACTCCGCCATATACCCGTATCCGCCGAGCATCTGGATGGCTTCGTCGCATACTTCCACCGCTGTTCTGGCGGCGTACATCTTGGCCATGGACGTCAGCTTCGGATCGATACGGCCCTGATCGAAATTCCAAGCCGCTTTATAGGTGAGCAGTCGTGCACATTCGATCTTGGTGGCCATGTCGGCCAATTTGTGCTGCGTTGCCTGGAATTGAGCGATCTTTTTGCCGAACTGCTCGCGCTGTTTGACGTAGGCCAGGGCGCGATCCAGGCCACCCTGGGCGGTCCCCAGCGCCTGGGCCGCCACCAGTATCCGGCTTTCATCGAAAAACTCCAACAACTGGTAGAAACCGCGGTTCTCTTCACCGATCAAGTTGCTGACCGGCACCCGCACATCCTTGAACACCACTTCGGCCGTATAGGAGAGGGTGATGCCCATTTTTTTGCCCACATCCTGATAGGAGAGGCCAGGGGTGCCTGCTTCCACCAGAATGATGCTCAATCCCCGGTGGGGTGGCGAAGCATCCGGATCGGTCTTGCACAACACATTGTAAAAGCCGGCCAGGGGGCCACTGTTGGTGATGAAAATTTTGGAGCCGTTGATGACCCACTGATCGCCGTCCCGAACCGCCGTGGTCTCCACGGTGGTGATGTCCGAGCCGTGGTCGGCCTCGGTGAAGGCACCGCAGGATAGGCACTCGCCTTCGGCCACCTTGGGCAGCCATTTGGCCTTTTGCTCCTCTGTGCCGCAGTGGAGGATCATTTCGCTGGAGAAGTCGGCGATCAACAGGCAGGTGCCCACGGTGCTGTCACCCCGAGCGAGCTCTTCGGCCACCAGGATGTTTTCCATGACGCCCATTCCCTGTCCGGAATATTTCTCCGGAAAATGGATGCCGACGAATCCGAGTTCGGCCGCCTTTTTCCAAAGCCGTTCGGGATAAGCGTGCCGTTCGAGCAGGTCGTGGATCTCGTCCTTTTTGAATTCGCCTTTGATGAAATCTCTGACCGCTTTCTGAATTTGTAGCTGTTCCTTGGTGAGTTCAAACTCCATACTTGTCCTCCTTATAAGGCCGGTTTTTGTGCCGCAGGCCGTCTGGCCAACGGTGACACGGCACGTCATGTTTCACGCAATACGCTTGCCTCCGAACTCCGGATGCAGGATCAGTATACCAAACCCATAAATATGAGCAACGATTATGCCACAAAAAAATGATAAATCATTCAGGGCCTTATTGATCTTTAGCAGATATATCCGTTCCATGGTAAAGAAAAAACTGGCAAATGGAACGGTATGGAAATAAAATGGAGCATAGTACAGAAATTGAGAGGGGATTATGCCAGTTGCACCCATTGATGAGAATGAATTTTTCCGCGAATCGACCTTGCGGATATGCGGCAGCCTGGACATTGAAAAAGCCATGCAGCGCTGCCTGCGATTCATGGTGCGCCATATTCCGGCCAGTCGCTTGTGTTTTCACATTTATGACCGGGAATTGGGGATCGTTGAAACCGTGGCCATGACCACGGTGGACCATAGTGAAGCCATGGCCCTGCGGACGCCGCTTTCGGCCAAGGGGCGCGAGCAAGTGGAGGCCCAGCGCTCATCACGTATCAAACGAATGGATCGGATGGGTGACGATGCCGTGGCCGGGCCGGTCGTGCGCTATTTCGGCGCCGAGGACCTGTCCGGTTTACTGCTCGATCTGGCGCTGGAACGCAATTTCATCGGCACCGTTTCCGTTTTCAGCGAACAGGGCCAACGATTCAACCAGGACCATGTGCGCTTGTTGTCCCTGCTCAACATGCCCTTTGCCATCGCTCTGGCCAACAGCGTGCGCTACCGCGAGCTGCGCAAGCTGCGGGACATGCTGGCCGATGACAACCGCTACCTCCAGCAGGAATTGCGCCAGATGGCGGGCGAGGAGGTGGTGGGCGCGGGATTCGGGCTGCGGGAGGTGATGGAGATGGTGCGTCAGGTGGCGCCTCTGGACAGTCCGGTGCTGTTGCTGGGGGAGACCGGTGTGGGCAAGGAGGTGGTGGCCAATGCCATCCATAACCTCTCCCAGCGCCGCAACGGTCCATTTATCCGGGTGAACTGCGGCGCCATACCCGGTACGCTGATGGACAGCGAGCTGTTCGGTCATGAGAAAGGGGCTTTCACCGGCGCCTTGACCCGCAAACGCGGCCGTTTCGAGCGTGCCGACGGCGGTACGATCTTTTTGGACGAGATCGGCGAGCTTTCCATGGAGGCGCAGGTGCGTTTGCTGCGGGTACTGCAGGACAGGACGATCGAGCGGGTGGGCGGCACCGGACCGCTGCGTGTGGATATCCGTATCATCGCTGCTACGCATCGCAATCTGGAGCAGATGCTAGTCGAGGGCCGCTTTCGGGAAGACCTGTACTTCCGCTTGCGGGTGTTTCCCATCGCCATCCCTCCCTTGCGTCAGCGCAGTGAAGATATTCCGGCCCTGGTGCAACACTTCATTCGCAAAAAAGCCCGGGAAATGAAACTGGCCACGCTGCCGGCGGTGGCGCCGGGGGCCCTGGACCGCCTCATCCGCTATGCATGGCCGGGTAACGCGCGGGAATTGGAAAATGCCGTTGAGCGGGCGTTGATCGTCAGCCGCGGCGCTCCACTGGTGTTCAAAGACATCGATCCGGATGCAGTGCCGGCCCTGGCAGGGCGTTCAGGGCCGTGGGTTCCGGCCGGCGGTGACGCCATCGGCCTGGACCAGGTAGCGGCCCGGCACATCCGGCAGATACTGTCCCGCTGCGGAGGCCGCATCGAAGGCGAAAAAGGGGCCGCCCGGATCCTGCAGATCCATCCTTCCACCCTGCGCAAGCGGATGCGCAAGCTCGGCATTGCTTTCGGACGGAAAGCCTCTATATAAAGTCAGCCCCGGCATTGTACGCCGCTGCGAATCCGAGCAGGGGCGCACATGCGGGGCTGATTCTTTTGCATAACAACTATGCTTTGTACTGCTTGCGCATCTCTTTTTTGTTCAGTTTGCCGACACTGGTTTTAGGCAGGACGTCCACCATCATCACCCGGTCGGGCACCCCGTACTTGGGAATGACGCCATCATCGGCGAACTTGGCCACAAACTTCTTCAGATCGTCTTCCGTGAGGGTGGCCGCATGATCCGGTTTGGGCACCACCAGGGCCACGGGGCGCTCGCCCCATTTTTCATCGGCGACACCGATCACCGCCACTTCGCTGACCGCCGGATGGCGGCTGATGATATCTTCCAGCTCCAGTGATGAAACCCATTCGCCGCCGGTTTTAATCACATCTTTGAGCCGGTCGGTGATTTGCAGGTATCCCTGCTCATCGATAAAGCCGATGTCGCCCGTGTGCAACCAGCCGTCGGTCCAAAGGGCTTCGCTCTTTTCCTGATCCTTGACATACCCCTGGGTGAGCCACGGCGTCCGTACGACCACCTCGCCGGTGCTTTTGCCGTCGTGCGGCAGGGCGCGGCCGTTGGCATCGCGCACCTCCAGCAGTACGTTGGTGGCGGGCAGGCCGGTGCGACAGCGCATTTTGATTTGCTGCTCCGGCTCCCAGGCGAGCATCTCCGGCTTGAGAAGTGCCAGGCTGAGGACCGGGCAGGTTTCGGACATGCCATAGCCGGTGTACACATTGATGCCCAGATCGAGGGCCGCTTTGCACAACCCCTGGGGCAGTGCCGATCCGCCAATGACGACTTTCCAACCGGTCAGATCCAGCTTCTGGACCGCCGGGCTGGAGACCAGCATGTGTAAGATGGTGGGGACGCAGTGGGAGAAGGTCACTTTTTCGGTCAACTTGAGCTTGAGCAGCATTTCCGGTTCGTAGCGGCCGGGGTAAACCTGCTTGGCGCCCAGGAGCGTCATCGCATAGGGCATTCCCCAGGCGTGAACGTGGAACATGGGGGTGATGGGCATGTAGACGTCGCTGGAATCCACATTGGCCTGGTGGGCATAGCCGCTCATGGCGGTAATGACAGCATAGGTGTGCAGCACCAGTTGGCGGTGACTGAAAAAGACCCCCTTGGGCAACCCGGTGGTGCCGGTGGTGTAAAAGGTGGTGGCCATGGTGTTTTCATCCAGCTCCGGAAAATCGTAGCGGGTCGCACCGGCGGCGAGCATCGCCTCGTATTCCACATCGATGTTCAGAGTGGTTTTGGGTGTCGCGCCGGAGTCGGTGAGCAGTACGATTTTTTTAACCGTGGTAAATTGGTCCTTGACCGCTTCAAGCAGGGGCAGAAACTCTTCGCTGACAAGAATCACATCGTCTTCGGCATGGTTGATGGTGTAGATCAATTGTTCGGGGGAGAGGCGTATATTAATGGTGTGGAGTACCGCGCCCATCATTGGAACGGCAAAAAAGCACTCCAGATAGCGATGGCTGTCCCAATCCATCACCGCCACGGTGTGGCCGGGTTGAACACCGAGGCTCTTGAGCCCGTTGGCCAGCCGGCAGACCCGTTCGCCGAACTGGGTGTAAGTGTAGCGCACTTTGTCGCGGTAGATGATCTCCTGGTCGGGCGCATAGGTCAAAGGCGTGCGCAACAGATTCTTGATCAACAATGGAAAAGCATACGCTGAAGGGGTGGGTTGGATCAGTCTGGCGGGCATGTTTCCTCCTGGGTGATTAAAAAAGTTGATATTCGTTGAACGCTGTTCGTTCGGTGAATGACACAGCAAGGAGGGTGCCAGCGTGAAGAGGCGGGTGCTTGTTGTTCAAAAGCCAACCCAAAGCGGGGCGAAAATAACTCATCTTTGGCTGTTGATAAGATAACGATATAAAAAAACAGGTTAAATAGCGAAAACGAAATATGACTCGAAGCGGGTAACAAATGACCCGCTTTCTGGACCTGCTAACATCCACAACGTCGAATGAATCGCCCCACCCCTCAACCAACCAACCACCCAACCACCCAACCGCCCAACCGTCCAACCAACCAACCGACTACCCGACTAACCGCCCAATCCCCAACCGCTTGATTTTCAGATAGAGCGTCTTGCGTTCCACGCCCAGGATCTCTGCGACCTTGGTGCGGTTCCACTGGTGGCGGTGGAGCAGGCTGGCGATATAGGCTTTTTCAAAATCGTGCAGCGCTTCACGCAGGGGCTGTCGGCCGCCGGTGAGGCGTGTCGCCAGATCGCCGATGGCCGGTGGGTCGCTGCGCAGCGTAAACCCCATGAGGTCGAGGGAGTGCAGGCTGATGTAGCGCTGCAGGGTGTTTTCAAGTTCGCGGACATTGCCGGGCCAGTCGTGGTTGATCAACGCCTCCAACTCATGACCGCGCAGGGTGGGGGGCGTCTTCCCCTGGCTGTGCTTGGCCAGAAAGTGTTCCGCCAGCAGCGCGATATCCTCCCGGCGTTCCCGCAGCGGCGGCAGCTGGATGGGGATGATGTGGATGCGGTAAAAGAAATCTTCGCGCATGCTGCCTTTTTCGATGAGTTTGGCCAGACTTTTGTTGGTGGCGGCAATGATTCGCAGGTTGGGTTTTTTGACCGCCAGACCACCGATGGGGGTGTAGCCGCCGCCTTCGAGCACCCGCAGCAGCTTGACCTGCATATCTTCTTTGATTTCCCCCAGTTCGTCCAGAAACAGGGTGCCGTTGTCGGCATAGTCCAGCAGTCCCTGTTTTTTTTGGCCGGCGCCGGTAAAGGCCCCCTTTTCATAGCCGAAAAATTCACTTTCCAACAGATTGGATGGGATGGCGCCGCAATTGACAGGGACGAAGCGGTGGCCGCTGCGGTCGCTCATGGTGTGGATCGCCCGGGCCACCAACTCTTTGCCGGTGCCCGATTCGCCGTAGATGATCACATTGGCGTCGATGGCCGCGGCCCGCAGAATCATTTCGTACACTTTCTGCATGGGGGCGCTCTTGCCGATGATGTCGCCAAACCGGTACCGCTCTTTGATGGTGGCGCGCAGGCGAATGTTTTCCTTTTTCAGGTAGACCTCTTTCTCCTTCAAGGCCAGTTCCGCCTGTTTGCGTTCATGGATGTCGATCACCACGGTTTGCTTGTCGGTCACCGTGTCGTCGATGCCAAAAAGCGGCGAGCTTAAAGCGATATACCATCGTTGGTCCAGCGGGCTTTGAAACTCCTGCCGGACCGTTGCACCCTGAAATACACGCTCCCGGTCGCACCATGGGCAGGGGGTTACCCGCTGGTAAATGGCGCGATGACAACGTTCGCCGATGCATTCGCGGCCGATGAGAGTCTGGAGGGTTTTGTTCATATA
>JAGTVD010000559.1 GCA_018224505.1 Desulfatitalea sp.
CCGGATGGGTGCGGGGGCGGTTCGTTCTGTTCTACTTCTCCCACCCGGACAAAGCACTGGTGGAACGGTGCACGCTGCAGGCTGCGGCTTCCACCCAAGAGGAGAACTACATGCGGCGCGTGCTGGACTTTCCGGCTTTTTCGGAATAGGCGGACCTGTTCGCCATTGCCACTAAGGGCTCGCGCAAAAATATCTTCACCTTTTTATGCACCGATACATCCTGTTTATGCACCGACACATCCTGCCTCAGCACCTAAAAGGCAAATCTATTTTTGCGCGAACCATAGGCGTGAGCCTGTGTGGTCCAATTAAGTTTTCGGATAAACGGCCGATATATAAACACTGCCCCTACCGGATCCAACGGCGAGACGGTGGCGATGGTGGTTTTCGATTGCCGGACAAGGTTTCCTTCTGGAGGTGTGACGATTGTGCGCAGAGTAAGGGTAATAGGCGTAACGGGATTCATTTTCATGGTACTCTGGCTTTGGCTGCCAGGGGCCGATACGGGGCGGGCCGAGACACTCAAATCCTACGACTTTCTGCCCCAGTGGTCGCCCCAGGCCCAGTTCGCGGGCTATTATGTGGCGGCGGCCAAGGGGTTTTACGAGCGCCGGGGTTTGGCGCTAACGATTCTGCGGGGCGGTCCGGAGCGGCCGGTGGGCGCCCAGCTGGCGGCGGGGCTGGTGGATTTCGGGACGCTGTTCCTGACCGAGGGGCTGGTGTTACGCGACCAGGGGATACCGCTGGTCAATGTGGGCCAACTGGTGCAACGGTCCGCTTTGATGCTGGTAGCTCACAAGGAGAGGGGCATCCGAACGCCCGAGGACCTCAACGGCCGGCGGGTGAGCGTCTGGGAGGCTTTTCAGCTCCAACCCAGGGCCTTTTTCCTGCGCCACGAACTCGATGTGACAGTCGTACCCCAGGGCAATAACGTGAATTTGTTCCTCATGGGCGGCGTGGATGCCACGTCGGCCATGTGGTACAATGAGTATTATACCATTCTCAATGCCGGCATCGATACCGATGAAATCACCACCTTCCGGCTGGCCGATCATGGACTGAACTTTCCCGAAGACGGCATCTACTGCCGGGAGGAGACCCTGCAACGGGACCCGGCGGCGGTGCGGGCTTTCGTGCAAGGCTCCATCGACGGCTGGCGCTACGCCTTCGACAACCCCGAGGAGGCGATCGAAATTGTCATGACGCACATCCAGGCGGCCAATCTGCCCACCAACCGGGTACACCAGCGCTGGATGCTGGCACGTATGGCGGACATCATCCGACCCGCCGGCCACCACCGCCCCATGGGCACCCTGACCGATTCCGATTTGCGTTTTGTCGCCGAGCAGCTGCACCACAGCGGCATCCTTCATACCCAACCCGACTACCTGGAGTTCCATGACCCGCGCCCCTCGACCCGATAAGCAGCGGGGCCTGGCCTTTCGCCTGGCCCTCTTCATCCTGACCAGCACCACCCTGATTTTCCTGGCGGCTTTCGGATATAACTACTACTGCTCCCGTCACGTGGTGCTCAAGAATGTGCGCGAATCAGCCATGCACCTGGCCCAGGCCACGGTGCTGCGCATCGAAAGCAAACTGCGGGCCGTGGAGGCGCCGCCGCGCATGACGGCCCGCCACCTGGAGGGCCGGCCGCTGAGCAATGCCTTGCTGCTGCCGCTGATTCACGATATGGTGGCCGGCTCCCCGGAGATCTATGGGGGCGCGGCGGCCTTCGAGCCCCACGGATTCGACCCCGAGCACCGTTTCTACGCCCCTTATTTTTTCCACGCCGAGGGCGGCCGGATCGCCTTCAACCAACTGGGCAGCGAAGCATACAACTACTTTCTCCGGGACTGGTACCAGATCCCACGGGAACTGGACCGCCCGGCGTGGAGCGAGCCCTACTTTGACGAAGGCGGGGGCGGCATTCTGATGTCCACCTTTGCCCATCCCTTCTACGACCTGTCGGCGGACCAACGGGTGTTCCGGGGGGTAGTGACGGCGGATATCTCCCTGGAGGCACTGGTGACGGAAATCGGCGCCATTGCGCTTTACGAAACGGGCTACGCTTTCGTGATCAGCCGCAACGGCGCCTTCCTGGCCCACCCGGACGAACAACTGATCATGCGCGAGAGCATCTTCAGCGTGGCTGCGGACCGACAGATGCCCGAGCTGCGGGCCATCGGACGGGAGATGATCCGGGGCGGAACGGGGTTCGCCGCCGTCACCAGCGTCCACACAGGCAAGCGTTCGCTGCTGGCCTACGCACCGGTGCCGGCCGCGGATTGGTCGGTGGGGGTGATGATCCCCGAGCGCGAACTGCTGGCCGACATCCGGGCACTCAACCACACCGTGCTGGCCATCGCAGCGGCGGGTTTCACCCTCTTGTTTCTGGTGGTGGTGGCCATCTCCCGCTCCATCACACGGCCGCTGCACCGGTTGGTAGCCGCGACCACGGAGATCGCCCGGGGCAACCTGGAGATCAAACTGCCCACCACGCACATTGGCGACGAAGTGCAGGTACTGACCCATTCGGTGGATGAAATGCGTCTGGCCCTCAAAGAGTACATCGCCAACCTCACCGAAACCACCAAGGCCAAGGAGCGTATCGAAAGCGAGCTTAAAATCGCCCGCGCCATCCAGATGAATTTCTTGCCCAAGCGCTTTCCGCCCTTTCCGGAGCAAACGGCCTTTGACCTGTTCGCCGCCCTGGAGCCCGCCAAGGAGGTGGGAGGCGACCTGTACGATTTTTTCATGCTGGACGCGCGCCACCTCTTTTTCTCGGTGGGTGACGTATCGGACAAGGGGGTGCCCGCGGCCCTGTTCATGGCGGTCACCAAGACGCTGATGAAAGGTATCGCCGAGCAGGGGCTGACCCCGGCGGATGTGCTGGACCGGGTCAATGTCGAACTGTGCCAGGGCAACGACGCGGCCATGTTCGTGACCGTTGTCTGCGGCATGTTGGACATCACCACCGGCGAACTGGTCTACTCCAACGCCGGCCACAACCCGCCGGTGCTGCTGCGCGCCGGCGGCGCCCCGGAGATGCTGCCCGTGTCGCCCGGCCTCGTACTGGGTGTAATGGAGGAGGCCACCTATGCAACCAGCACCATCCGGCTCACGCCCGGCGACCGACTGCTGCTTTACACCGATGGCGTGACCGAGGCCATGGACGCCGGCCAAAGACTCTTTTCGGACGAGCGGTTGCTGGGCGAAATGGCGGGCCTGGCCGCGGCCGAGCCGCGGCGAATGGTGGAACGGATCATGGCCGCCGTCCATGCCCACGCCGGCGGCACGCCCCAATCCGATGACATTACGCTGCTGGCGCTGCAATATAAGGGAAACGCGGAATCATTTTAAGCATTAGGACACAGAACCACTCAAGCAAGGATGGAGAAACGACCCATGGAATGTACCAGCCGGAAAATGGACAAAGCGGTGGTGATCCAGGTGACGGGACGGATGGACGCGGTTACCGCCCCGGATTTTGACGCGGCGTGCGGCGCCTGGATCGACCAGGGCGAAACCCGCCTGGTGGTGGATCTCACCGCCCTGGACTACATCAGCAGTGCAGGCCTGCGCAGCTTCCTGGTGGTGGGCAAGCGGCTCAAGGGGTCCGGTGGCACCTTGGCGCTGTCCGGACTGGACGGCATGGTGCGAGAAGTGTTCGACCTCTCCGGCTTCGCCGCCCTCTTTCCCGTTCACCCCTGCCCGGAGACGGCCCTTGAAGCCCTCGGATGAACCGGCCCTGGTAGGCGGACGATGGTTATTCTTTCTTCGTCAGCCGCCACAAGCCGCGATCCTGTGTGGTCCAATAGATGTCTCCGTTGCCCGTCACATACAACGGGTGGGGAAAAACCACCGGCGGATAGCTGCCCACGGTGGCGTATTGCACCGGCAAATCCTCGGCCACCACGGACACCGCCATGGTTTGCGGATTGACACGCAACAGCCGACGCCCGGCGCCGTCCAGCACCAACAGGCCCCCCATACGGTCGTTGGCCAGGGCCAGGGGTTTGCCGACCATCGCCGATAGAAAAACCCGTTTCCTGCCCGACACGGCATCCACAGCACTGATCCGACCGGCCTTGGCTTCGGCCACATAGAGCGTGCCGTCGAGAAGGGCCAAGGCCAACGGTCCTTCGAGACCTCCAGCGAGAACCGTTTTAGCGCCGTCGGCCAAACCGACGGCCGTGATCTGCCCGGCGCCGTATTCGGCAACGAAAATCCTGGCGCCATCCGGCGCCATTAAAACGCTCATGGGAAGATTGAGTCCGCCGGCAACCGGTTGGAACTCACCCGTGTGCGGGTCTCCAATGGCCACCGCCCCATGGATATTGTCGGTCCAGAAGATCCGGTCGCCCGGCCCATCGGCCAGGCTGAGCGTCAGGGGCATGCCGTGGACCGCCCAGGCATTGAGTTTGGTGTGGTGGTATTTCCCGTCCTCGACGGTGCGGATCATGATGGCATCGGCCACCAGAATGGCATTCTCCTTAACCACGATCCCCAGCGGCTGGTTGGGCCCGGTGGGGAAGAGTTGCTTGAACGTGCCGCTGCCGTCGGTGGCGACTTCGAAGATGGTGGCATCCCAATAGCTGGTCACGAAAAGCCTTCCCTGGGGCGTAATGGCCAGGTTGTCCAAACCCGGAATGAGTTGGGCAATCTTCTCCCGACGGCTGCCATCCAAGGGCGTCTTGTAAACCGCGCCGGTGGCCAGTTCAGGCACATACACCATTTTGTCGGGGCCGATGGCCAGGGCGATGGGCGTAGTAAATCCTTCGGCCACGGTCTGGATGGCCCCCGTATCGGGGTGGACCCTCAAAATCCGGCCGGTTCCCAAATCGGGGATAATCAGATCCTGGGTGTCCGGGTCGAAATCGAAGCCTTCGGGTACCGGGATAATATCCGCATCAATCAGCAGGCGTGCCGGTTTTTGACCCATTGGATCCACTTCATAGACCCGATTGCCCTGAAAGCATTCAGTCACGAAAAGCCGCCCGTTGCGCGGATTGAATTCAATGCCGTTGGGCGCGGCCATCCCGTCGGCGATGACGGTTTTCACGCCGTTGGCATCGATGCGATACACTTCGCCCACCAGAGGTGTGGTTCCGGTGGCATACAGGTTGCCCTGGGGGTCGGCAGTTATGTCATCGAGGATGAACATTGCATGATGGGACGGCACGAACACGGAGGGCTTCAGCGTTTTGAGATCGATGCGGGTGATGGTGCCGTTGCCGGTGTGGGACACATAAAGGTTCCCGTCGGCCCCGATGGCCGCGCCATTGACGCCTGGAAAGGGCGTGTCGGCAACGATGCGTTCGGCCTTGTACTGCTTGTCGATAACATTGAAGGATGCGGCCCCCTCAGGGACGGCCGCCCAAAATAGGGCCAGTACCAGCAGCGCAACAATCGTGAATTTCCGCGTGTTCATAATACCATTCTCCTTTCGGTATGGCGGTTTTAGAACAAGGGGTCGGTCACCCATCGGCATTTTTAGTATCGAATTGCGGCACGTGGAGGTTCTGAAGCGGTATGGATAAGGAAATACATATGCCTGGCAGGTTGTCAAATGAATTGTCATCCTCACCCTTTAATCCCTTGCCCGTGCAATAAAAAGCGGATAGAATTTAAATTCAATTTATTAAATGCGCTGGCACTCGAAC
>JAGTVD010000560.1 GCA_018224505.1 Desulfatitalea sp.
CACACGGGCAAACACGCGGTGATGATTTTCCGTTTCGACAACAGCGCGGCGGCCATTGAAGTGCTGACGGCCCAAGCGGTGTCCATTATCACCCGGGACCGTCTTTACGCCATATAGACATCTTGGACATTTTATTTGATGAATAAAATTCAATGGATGTTCCGGGCTCCTCTCTTTTTTGGTAAACTTCCGGCCATAAAGGACCGATAGATAATAAAACGACAGGTCCGATGACCGGCGAGCGTGGGGATAATGAAAAAGGAACAACCTGCTGCGAAGAGCAGTATGCAACTGTTTTGGGGTATTGCCCTGGTTCTGGCCGGTGTTGCGGTATTGTTGCGCAACATGGAAATAATGCCCAAGCTGTCTGAATTTCAATCATATTCCAAATCGTTGGTGGTGATTTTCTATTGCATCGGAATCGTGCTCATTTTCGGAGGCATTAAAAAAATCATACACCATTTTAAACCGCCGCGATCCGAGGCGTCCGACAATTCGGGAGAATCGTCCGATCCATGAACGGGCACAGGTAGAGTATCATGTTAAATTTGAATGCAACCCAGGTTCAGGCGCAGGCCGCATATGAAGACGGGACCGCCAACTTGCAGTCGGAGGTCGAATACCGGACCCGACTGATCGAGATAGGCAACAAAATCAATTCCGCCCGTGATCTGGAAGAGATTTTTATCGACTTGGCGGATGATATTCTGTCGCTTTTTGCCGCCGATCGGATGACCGTTTATGTGGTGGATGGTGTCAAGCGGGAACTGGTATCCCGATTCAAGTCCGGAGACGAGATCGGCGAGATCCGTCTTCCCGTGAGCAAGGAGTCACTGGCTGGATA
The DNA here is from genome assembly GCA_018224505.1 of Desulfatitalea sp. Lineage (GTDB taxonomy): Bacteria > Desulfobacterota > Desulfobacteria > Desulfobacterales > Desulfosarcinaceae > Desulfatitalea. Next base: position 845 of record JAGTVD010000560.1, read on the forward strand.
TTCCGCACTAACCCACAAGTTGCTCAATATCGCCAACGTGTATGACAACGAAGAGTTGGCGGCCATCGATGAGACTTTGACGTTCGACAAGAGCTGGGACCAGAAAACCGCCTTTCGTACCCGCCAGACGCTGGTTTACCCCATCATTTTTCAAAAGTACCTGATGGGGGCCTTACAGCTGATCAATCGAAAAGGCGGGGGTCGCTTCCTGGAAGCGGACGAGAAGGCAGTGGCCGATCTGGCCAAAATCATCGGCATCGCCCTGTACAACCAAAAACGGATGGCCGCCCGTGGGGGCCGGGCCACCAAATTCGATTATCTGCTGGAAAATCACCTGGTGACCACCAAAGAGCTGGCCAAGGCCATCACCGATGCCCGTCAGCGCAAGGAGCCGGTGGAAAATGTTCTGAGCCGCGAATACAAAGTTCCCAAAACCGAAATCGGCGAATCGCTGTCCCGTTATTATAAAATGCCCTTCATCGCCTACAATGCCGCACATCCCATCCCGGGCGAACTGCTCGCCGGCATAAAGGTGCCGTTCATGCGGGCCAACGTCTGGGTGCCGTTGCGCATGGAAGAGACGCAACCGGTGGTGGCCATCGACGATCCCCACGATCTGAAACGGATCGACGAGATCAAAGCGCTTTTTCCCGGACGGCGGCTCAAGTTTGTGGTGGCGCTCAAACAGGATATCCTCGACTTCATCAAACTTTTCAGTGCCGACGAAAAAGAGATGGCCCAGATCGACGATATTCTTTCCCAGCTCAACGATGAGTACCACGAGATCGAAGATGCTGAATCGGGCGTGGGCGAGGAAGACAGCGCCGTGGTGCAGCTGGTCAATAAAATCATCCTGGACGCCTATGCCCGCAATGCATCGGATATCCACATCGAACCCTACCCGGGCAAGCAAAACACCATGGTGCGGATTCGGGTGGACGGCACCTGCACGGTTTACCAGACGGTGCCGTTTGCCTATCGCAATGCGGTTGTGTCGCGCATCAAGATCATGTCCGACCTGGATATCGCCGAGCGGCGATTGCCCCAGGATGGCAAGATCAAGTTCAAAAAATATGGCGGTAAAGATATCGAACTGCGCGTGGCCACCGTACCCACCCAGGGCGGACTGGAAGATGTGGTCATGCGTATCCTGGCCGCGGGAGAGCCCATTCCCCTGGTTAAAATGGGGTTTTCCGATCGCAACATCGACAAGTTCATCGAGTGTATCGTCCAGCCCTACGGCCTGGTGCTGGTGTGCGGTCCCACCGGATCGGGTAAAACCACCACCCTGCATTCGGCCCTGGCCTACATCAACAAAACCGAAACCAAGATCTGGACGGCCGAAGACCCGGTGGAAATCACCCAAAAGGGGTTGCGTCAGGTGCAGGTCAAGCCCAAGATCGGATTCACCTTCGCGGCGGCCATGCGTTCATTTTTACGCGCCGACCCCGACGTGATCATGGTCGGTGAAATGCGCGACAAGGAGACCACCCATATCGGCATCGAGGCCTCCCTGACCGGTCACTTGGTCTTTTCCACCCTGCATACCAATACCGCTCCGGAGAGTATCGTCCGCCTGCTGGATATGGGGATGGATCCGTTCAATTTCGCCGATGCCATTCTGTGTATTATGGCCCAACGACTTGTGCGCACACTTTGTCCCGACTGCAAAAAGGAGTATAACCCGTCCAGGGAAGAGTATGACGAGCTGGTGCGGGAATACGAAGAGGCGGACTTTATGCGGAATCTCAACATCCCCTACAGTTCCGATTTGAAATTGTGCAAGCCTGTCGGATGCGAGTTTTGCGCCAATACCGGTTACCGTGGCCGCATGGGCATCCATGAACTGCTGACCGGCAGTGATGAGATGAAGAAGTTGGTTCAACGGCGGGCCCAAATGGAAGATATCCGTATCCAGGCGGTCAAGGACGGCATGACCACCCTCAAACAGGACGGAGTTGAAAAAATATTCGCCGGCAAGACCGACCTGCTGCAGGTGCGCAAGGTGTGCATAAAATAGCACTTATTGCGAACTTCTGAATTTTTCCAACTGTTCTTCATAATGCTGCCTGTCCGGTGGGTTGAGCGACAGGGCGGTTTTTTGAGCGGCGATGGCCTCGTCGATGCGGCCGTTGACAAAGAGCGCTTCGGCCAGGGTGTCCCATATGTGGGGCGCCGTCTTCAACGTCACCGCCTGTTGGGCGAGAATCAATGCCCGGTGGGTGTCCCGCAATGTTTCATCTTCAATGGTGGCCAGGACCCACGCCAGATTGTTGAGAATGTCCGGTTCTTCCGGGGTGAGTGTCGCCGCCTTTTCGTAGGCCGAGAGGGCCGCGGGCGCATCATCGCGTTCCAGGTAAATGTTGCCGAGCATGGCGTAGAGCAGGCCTTCCTGATCTGTTTTGGGCGACTTTTTGGCCAGGTAATTTTCCAGCGCCGCCAGGCGCAATTGCCGTCCCCCTTGTCCCAGCACGGCCTGGTTGAGCTGAAAAACCCCCACGGCCAGAATCAAAAAGCTGGCGAGGAAAACGGCGATGCAGTTCCGTACCTTGCGATCATGGCGGTTGATCAAATCAGGGTTTTCTTCGCAACGCCGCAGGTAATCCATGCGTTCCTGAATACTGAAGTGGTGCCAGTTGGGTTTGTCCGCCGGTTGACCGCTGGTGGCGGCGATTTTCTCAAAAGTGGCGATCAGCGGACGCGCATCGCGAAAAAGGCGATAGACGAAAAGGTCGGCCTGACGCTCGAAATTGCGGATAAAGAAGCCGAATATAAAGCGGAAGTATATGACGACACCGACCAATAGAAAAAGGGAGTAGATGGCATAAATGAAATTGGTTGGGTTCAGATTGAAACTCAATACCAGGCCCAATATGGGTTTGACGAAAAAGAGGGCCACAAAGCTCAGCGGGTAAGCGGCATAGGAGATCAGCATGAAGCCGACCAGGAACACCAGATAGAGCAGCAGATGCTTGCGTTTGACGTGGCCGATCTCGTGGGCGATAACCTGCTCCACCTCTTCCGGCGTGAGCATTTGAAGCAAGGCGTCGGTTACCAGGATATACCGGTAACGGCTGACCAACCCCATGACGCCGGCGGTGATCATGCGACCACCGAAAATCGGCCAATAGACGATGTCCGCGTAGTGGACGTTCGAATGGCGGCACAGGATTTCGATGCGCCGCCGGAGGGGGCCGTCCTCCAATGGCCGGCAGCGCCAGATGCGCTTGATGAGCAAGGGTGCGAAAATGGTGGTCAACACCAGGAAGATGAGAAAGTAGCCGGTCTGCCCGACGGCGGTGTCCAGGACCCGCCGGGGAAGTTCGAAAGGCAGCAAACGCAGCAGGTCGGAGATGCCGAACAGCAGCGCCCATGGCAACAGTATCGGGGCGCTGAATGCCGCGTTGGAGTATACATAGGTACCGCGGGAGATGTCGCTGCGGTAAATCGCCCGATGGGCGTCGTAGGCATAAACCCAAACCAGGACCAGGTAGCCGGCGAACAGCAGCAGAAAAAGCAGGTCTTTCAGGGTGGGCAAGTAGACGAACAGCCCGAAAAAACCCAAGTGGGATGGCAAATCCAGGATCCAGACCGATGCGGCAAAGACCGCCAGGGCCAGGATGCAGTGCCGGGTGACCATCTGGCCGAACCGGTTATCCAGCAGTCGTTGGCTTTCGTGGGGCGCCCTGCGCGCCAGACGGTGAAAACGGGAACGGATGTAGAGCGCGAACAGTCCTGAGAAGAGCACAAACCCCATCAGCGACTCGATGACCGAAAACGCCGGTGTCTGGGTCGGCTGGTAAAGCGACAAGGTGATCAGGGCCACGATGAAGTAGATGAAATTGTGGAACATGGCTCTCTTTCAGCGCTGATTGCAGTTACATCCGTTTGCTTGCAGTGATGGGTGAATTCCCCACAATCGTCATCGTAAGCGTAATCCCGGCAGCACGAACAAATCAATCAATGCGTTGCTTGTGGGGGCCCATCGGTTTTTGCATTGCCGCTGCCGAAATAGCGCTCCTTTTCGCTGTAGATACACCCGCAATACTGCTGGCGGTACATCCCGAGTTGCTTGGATGCCGTGATACCCGCCTTCCAGCCAACCCGAAAATCCTGGTAGTGAAACGGTACGCCCGTTTCCTCGGCCACTGCCTCGCCGATGGCGCGGATGGTGTCGTGCTTTTGGAATTTGCTGTACAATAAGGTGGTGGAAAAGGCGTCGAAACGCCCGCGTTTCGCCACCAGCGCCGTGGTTCTGAGTCGCTCGCGGTAACAGAAAAGGCAGCGTTGGGATTCCCTGAAGACCACATTGCGCAGAAACCCTTCCATGTCATATTCGTCGGCGATGATGATTTTTAAAGCGATGTCGTCGGCATAGTGTTCCAGCGTTTGCTGCCGCCGCAGGCATTCAGTGTAGGGGTGGATGTTGTTACGGTAGAAGAACCCCATCACATCCACTTGTTGGTCCCGCAGAACCCCCACGGGGTAAATGGCGCAAGGGCCGCAGCAAACATGCAACAAGAGTCTCAAGTGCGTTCTCCGAATATGGCGCTTCCGATGCGTACCAGGGTCGCGCCTTCCTCGATGGCTGCTTCAAAATCCCCGGTCATCCCCATGGACAGGATCCCCATGCCGATCTGCGGGATTGCCCGCGCGGCGATGCGATTCCGCAAAGCGCGCAGAGCCGCGAAATGGGGGCGCGCCCGTTCGGGGTCGTCGAAGTAGGGGGGAATAGCCATCAGTCCTTTGACTTTCAAGTGGGACAAGCTGCTCAGTTCACGCGCCAGGTCCGGTGCCGCTTCCGGCGTCACACCCGCCTTTTGCGCCTCAATGCCCACGTTCACCTGGATCAGCACCTGCTGGAACTTGCCGGCTTTTTGGGCCTGCCGGTCCAGTTCGGCACCCAGCTTGAGCGAATCCACCGTGTGGATCAGATCGAACATGCGTACGGCATATTTCGCCTTGTTGGTTTGCAAACGACCGATGAAGTGCCATTGGACCGGCTGTTGCGCCAGGGCATCGTATTTGGTGCGGGCTTCCTGCACATAGCTTTCACCGATGATGGCAGCCCCGGCCGCGATGGCCGCCGCAATGGCTTCCACCGGATGCGTTTTGCCCACCGCCACCAGATGGATATCCTCCGGTCGCCGACCGCACCCCTTCGCCGCGGCCGCCATACGTGCCCGAACGTCGGCCAACCGTTTTCCGATCTCCGCCCCCATCTGCATCCCCAAACCCTCCAAATCCTCAAACGGGGCATAACCATCAAGCCCCACCCTCCCGCAATTGCACCACCCCGGCCTGGATCAGATAGGCGATCACCTCGCACACCGGCAGCCCCACCACATTGGTATATGAGCCGTTGATGCGCTGGACCAGGAAGGTGCCTAAACCCTGGATCGCATAGGCCCCCGCCTTGTCAAAGGGTTCATCCGTGTGGATGTACCACTCGATCTCCTCGGCGGAGAGGGTTTTGAAAGTGACAGCGGTGCATACCGCATCCGTGAAGTGTTGGTTCAACCCGACACAACATATGGTATAGCCGGTGTACACTTGGTGGGTCTGGCCGCTCAATTGCCGCAGCATCGTCCGGGCCGCTTCCATCCCCTTGGGTTTACCTAAAACAGTGCCGTCGATCACCACAATGGTATCGGCGCCGATAACCCAGGCATCCGGGTGTCCGGCGGCAACCTCCTCGGCCTTGGCCCGGGAGAGCGCTTGTGTGAAGGAAGCGGGGTCCTCGAACACCATGGCCGTTTCGTCCACGGTGCTGGGGATTACCTCGAAGTGCAGTCCCGCCCGGGAAAGCAGATAGCGCCGCCGCGGGGAGTTGGAAGCCAGGATCAACCGGCCCTGTTGGATCTTGTGTACCATGGGAGGGTTACTATCAAATGCGGGGGGGAATGACAAGATGGGGTCGTGCAGCCGACCATGGTGATTGCATCTACGCCAAGGAGATGGCGCGGTGTGCCGATGTGGTCGTTAAGCCGGTGCACCCGGCAGCAGGGGTGTGTCGCTGCACGCAACGGGGTTCAAGTGCCGCTAAGGGGTGTGTTCCGGGTAGGCCCGCAAACTCACTGCGTTCAGACAGTGCGGGCCGAACAACCCTGCGCACACCCCCAAGCGTCACTAAAACCCAATTGCGGACGCAGCGCCCCACCCCCGCTGCCGGGTGCACCTCCTATTGTGCCACTCCGAACTGACCATCCCGGAAAGTGGGCGGATCATCTGC
>JAGTVD010000561.1 GCA_018224505.1 Desulfatitalea sp.
CATTGAGTGCGGGCTTTGCCACGCCATCTGCCCGGAGATCGACGAGCTGGAAGAAGAGACCCGGCGCCGGGCCGGATGGAGCGAACCCCTCGGGCGCGTGATCGAGACCACCGTCGCCCGCACCACCGAAGTGGACATCCTCGCCCGGGCCACCGACGGCGGCGTGGTCACGGCGCTATTGCTGCACCTGTTTGACCGCGGCCGCATCGACGGCGCCATTGTGGCCCGCCAGGTGGGCCCTTTTCAGCGTTCGCCGTTTCTGGCCACCGACCGGCAGGGGATCATCGACGCGGCCGGATTTTTCTTCGACACCTCCCACGGCATGCAGCAGTTCAGCGAGCAGTACATGACCTACTCCTCCATTGAAGAGTTCGACCCCATGGTCAAGAAAGGCCTCAAGCGGGTCGCCTTGGTGGGCACCCCCTGTCAAATCCACTCGGTGCGCCGCATGCAGGCCATGGACCTCGTACCATCGGACGCCATCAAGATCTGCCTGGGGCTGTTCTGCTCCGGCAACTTCGTTTTCGGCGAAACCCAACGGATGCAACTGGCCCGGATCGGCGGCTTTGCCTGGGAGGATGTCCGCAAGATCAACATCAAGGAGACCCTGATGCTGCATCTGGCTTCGGGCGACATCAAGTCGATCCCCCTCGAAGAGATGTACGCTATTCGCCGTTATGCCTGCCAGTTCTGCGATGACTACGCCAACGAACTGGCCGATATCTCCTTCGGCGGTATCGGCGCCGCCGAGGGATGGACCACGGTCCTCTCCCGCACGCCCCTGGGACGGGCCAGCCTGGCCGATGCCAAAAGCGCCGGGATCATCGAGGAGTTCCGCTACCAGGAGAACCCCAGCTATGCCACCGACGCCCTGGCCGTGGTACGCAAATGGTCGGCCCAGAAGAAAAAGCACGCACGCCGCGTGCGACGTGAACTCGCCACCAAACCGGTCTCGTTCAAAATGTAGACCCGAACGATGATCGCCTTGGGGATAACAATCGGAGGTACCGTATGACTGTCAAAGTGGCAAGCGATTGGCTCAACTCCTGTTCGGGATGCGAAATCTCCATCGTGGACATGGGCGAACGGCTGCTGGAAGTGCTCAAGGTGGCCCAGTTCGTCCACCTTCCGGCCCTGATGGACCACAAATATTTCGGCCAGCGGGGCGACGGACACCATATCTCCATCCCCGAAGCGGATGTGGGTATCCTCAGCGGCGGACTGCGCAACCAGGAGCATGTGGAAGTCGCCGAAGCGTTCCGCAAAAGCTGCAACGTGATCATCGCCCTGGGCACCTGCGCCACCCACGGCGGCATCCCCTGCCTGGCCAACACTTTCACCAATCAGCAGATCCAACAGCGTTACTACACCACTGAAACCACCGATGCGCCGGGCGCGTTTCCCAGCGACGGCCTGCCGCCGTTGCTGGATCGTTGCATGGCCTTGGACGAAAAAATTTCCGTGGACATTTACATGCCCGGCTGCCCGCCGCACCCGGACCACATTTTCTCGGCCCTGGTGGCCCTGGTGGAAGGCCGGCCGGCGGTCCTGCCGGAAAAAAGCGTCTGCGACACCTGCCCCACCCAGCGGGAGGGCAAAGGGCAATTGAAGTCGTTGCGACGCTTTCTGCAAGCACCGCAATACGGGAGCGCGGCAGAGCCCCTGGACCAGATGCGCTGTCTGCTCGAACAGGGCTTCCTGTGCATGGGACCGGTCACCCGTGCCGGATGCGGCGGTGACGGCATCCTGCCCCGCTGCATCTCCGCGCGGGTACCTTGCCGCGGCTGCTATGGCCCGGTGCAGCCCCATGGCAACCAGCGCCTGGACATGCTCAACGCCCTGGCATCCAACGGCATCGATATTGGCGCCCTACCTGAAAGCGTCTCCATGCTTCGTTTTTCAGGCGCTCACGGTCGGCTGCGTCCACCCCTGCCGTAAGCCCGGGCATCCCGGCGCAGCTCAGGTCTATTCTTGATCACAAGGGTTTGGACACCCCACAAAAGGAGGCCATTCATCATGTCCCAGGTCATCACCATACAACCCATCACCCGCATCGAAGGCCACGCTTCCATCGGCATCACGCTGGATGACAACGGCAACGTGGCCGATGCCAAGCTGAATTACCAGTCGCTGCGGGGTTTCGAAAAGTTCGTCGAGGGCAAGCCGGCCGAGGAGGTGCCGCGCATCGTGAGCCGCATCTGCGGCATCTGCCCGTGGCACCACCACCTGGCCTCCAACAAGGCGGTGGACGGCTGTTTCGGGGTCACCCCCACCCCCACCGGCAGCCTGTTGCGGGAATTGATGCAAACCATCGCCCATGCCGAAGACAAGCTGCTGCATTTCTTCTTTTTAGCCGCAGCCGACTTTGTCATCGGCCCCACGGCGGACTACGCCGTGCGCAACGTGATCGGCATTGCCCAGGCCAACCCCGAGCTGGCCACGCGGGTGGTCAAGACCCGCCAGATGGCCAAGATGATTCTGGACAAATTCTCCCACAAAACCATCCACCCGGTGGCCGGCGTCACCGGCGGCTTCGCTAAACCGTTGCTGGAGGCCGAGCGGGTGGACATCCTGGCCAAGATGGAAGAGATTCTCGACTTTGCCCTGTTCACCATCGGGTTTGCAAAGAAAGAAATCTTCCCCAAGTACATGGATGCGATCCAGACCCTGGGGGTGATCACCACCGGTTTCCTGGGCACGGTGGATGATGACGGTGCGCTGAACCTTTACGGCGGCCGGTTGCGCATGATGCGGCCGGACGGCACCTACACCGATTTCGATCCCAAGGATTATGTGGACTATATCGGTGAACATGTGGAACCCAACTCATACGGCAAGTATCCCTATGCCCGTTTCTGGAACGAAGGGTTCTCCATGGACCTGGATCAACCCAGGGGCATCTACCGTTCCAACACCCTGGCACGCATCAACGTGGCCGACAAGATCGCCACCCCCCGGGCCCAGGCTGAACTGGAGGAGTTCCGCAGCCTGTTCGGGCGGCCGACCCAGGCGACCCTGCTCTACCACTACGCCCGGCTGATCGAGGAGGTGTACGCCTGCGAGCGGGCCATCGAGATCCTCCAGGACCCGGACATCACCAACCCCAATGTGCGGGCCAAGGTGGAGCCGGGTGCAGGCCGCGGCGTGGGCTGTGTGGAAGCCCCCCGGGGCACGCTGATCCATGATTACTCCACCGATGCCAACGGCCTCATCACCCGTGCCAACCTGATCGTGGGCACCACCCACAACCTGGGCCCCATGAACATGAGTGTCAACCAGGCCGCCCGGAGCCTGATCAAGGAGGGCCAGGTGGACGAGGGGATCCTCAACCAGATTGAAATGGCGGTGCGCGCCTACGACCCATGAATCTCGTGCGCCACTCATCGCCTGGACGGCGATCACGGCATAGCGATCAAGATTTTTGACGCCCACCATCAACTGGTCCGCCGCTGGCCGGCATAACCACCCGCCGCACTACCGATGGAACCATTCGATACAAGCACAGCCGCCGGTGATCCCCTGGATCACCGGCGGCTGTTTCATGTTGTTTGCATGCCCTTAATTGTTTACGGTTCGCGTGAATCGTCTGCAGATCTCAAGTGACCGGGTAATCCTCCGCCGATTCCAGCGGCAATGGCACAATCTCTTCCAGATCGGAGGCCGTGGTGACCCCGGGATCCGCATCCTCCGCGGATGCCTTTTCGATGGAGGGAATCATCAGCTTCATCCCGACCGTCAAGGCGGCCAGATTCACCTCCGGATTGACATATTGCAGCAACCACAAGGGGATCTGAAATTTGCCCTGGCAAAGATCCCAGTAGTAATCTCCCCGGCGCACTTGGTAGGGTTGCAGATCGCCGATCCGATAGGTCGCGAAAAAATCTTCCTGCAACCGCTTATGATGCTCATAGCGTTGTTGCTCGAACACATCCGGAGTGACCCGGTGCAGTGGAATCTTGAGCGGCTGATGCAACCGCAGCAGGCTCTTGTCCCGCATGCCGTTCAATTCGCGGATCTGCTCGACACGAACACCGGCCCATCCCGCATAGCGGCCCAGGTTTTCTTCGACCGCCACTTTAATGACACCGATCCTGCGGCCATGATGCTCATAAACGCGTTCGAACCGGACCGTGGCGGTGACGATTTGTTCATTGTAGGCTAGCGTGTCCGCGATTTGCACGGGCGGTGCTGAAAACGGCATTTCGGCAGCGGGCAACGGGATGATGGATGCCAGTACAAACGGCGGGGGCGTCTGAGCCTTGGGGATCTCCGCGGAATGGTGCGCTGCCGCATGTGAAGCTTTATCGGCGGCAATTTCTTTGGCGTCCGAGGCAGTTTTTGCGGCGATCAACGTCGTTGTCGCGGGAATCTGCTCACCCGGGCTGGGAAGTCGCAAGGTCTGCTTGGGAAAGATGGTGGCGCTGCGATCCAGATGGTTGGCCGCAATGAGATCGTTGAGCTTGATGCCGTGCATACGGGCAATCTTGGAAGCCGTGTCCCCTTTTTGAACCGTGTAGGTCCGACTGGGTTTCTGCGTGCTGTGGAATAAAGGATCCGGGATGGCGGCCAACAGGACATCGGCGGTGTGGGCCGGCAGCCGCAGCGCGTATCCCTTGGGCACATGCTTCTGACCACTGTAAATCGGTTGCCGCAACGCCAGGTTCAGCGCTTTCAGCGTATCAGGATCCACCCCGAAATGGCGGCTCAAATCGGCAAATGCGGCATAGCCGGCCAGCACGACCGTTTTGATCGGAACCGGTTTTTCCAATTCAAGGTCACCGAAATAAGCCTGATGGTTGACGGCCACCTCCCGGGCCGCAAGAAATTCCGCGTAAAAGTTGCGGGATGCGAATTTGAACGAGGGGCTGTTGTAATACTTATAGATCCGGGCAAAATCGTCGCCATACAGGTTCTTGGCCCGTTGCATGCCATTGGCGCCGTGATTGTAGGCGGTAATGGCCAGCGGCCACGTACCGAGCCGCTCGAAGTTCTCCTTGAGCAAAACCGCGGCGGCGATGCTTGCAAGAATGGGGTCACGCCGTTCGTCTACGGCATATTCAACCGCCATGAACCGCTGGCCGGTGGTGCGAATGAATTGCCACATCCCGGCAGCACCCACAACGCTGTAGGCATGGGGATTGAAGGAGGATTCGACATGCGGCAGGTAGGCCAGGTCTTCCGGCAATCCGTGCCCCCGCATGATATCCTGTATCGTGTCGAGGTAAGCCCCCGAACGGATCAATCCCGCTTCAAAGCGGTCCTTTTGGCCGATCTGGCACCGCAGGCGAGCGGCGGCGGCGGAAAAACGCGCCGAATTCACAGGCTCTTTGAACAACGCGGCCACACGGCGGCTTTTTTCGTCCGGAAGGTGAGGGTCTTTGGCCAGACGTTCCAGAATCGACCGGTATTCGGCCACCGCCGCTTGAATCCGCCGGCGATTCGCCCTGTCCGGGTCCGGCCTGTCGTACGGGATCAAATCGATCACATCGTAGATGAGATCGAGATCGCGATTGTCATGAATGATACCCTGACCAGTGGAATAGTTGGCAAACACATTAATCCAAAAGTGCACATTCGGCTTAATCGCATCCGGCATGGGGAAGGGCGTGCCGGAAGCATGGGGACACGCGACACCGGTGAGCATCACCAACGCAAACACGGCAACCCGCAAGATCTGTTTCACCTTGAACATCGAACGATTTCCTTGGTTGAGGCGTCAAATCAACAATCTGTTTGGCTACTTCAAGCAATTTTAATGCCACAAAACGAACGAACGACATACACTGCGAAAGGTTGAATATTCACAATCGGTTGAAGACTCGTATGTCGGCCGGCAGGGATTTGGAGCGTCGAAATTCGGACACTATCGGATTAACGAAAATCCGAGATTGCATATCAAACGGCCGGTGGTTATAATTTCAATGAGTGAAAGGAGGCGGTTATGGAAATGCAGCCTCGTTCGATGCAGGACCGTCGTAGCGGTAAGGAAAGGCGTCACCTGGCGGGGATCAAGCGGCTCCTTGCGAGGGAAGATTCGCACCGGTCCCCAATGGACCGGCGATCATCGCTGGAACGGCGTTCCGGTTGGGTGCGTTTGAGCAAATGGTCCAGTGTCTACCTGGCCGATCTCAAGCTCGCCAAGTGGCTCAAACGCTTTCATTAACGCCATCCAACACCCTGCGCACTTCCCGGGACAGGACCGTCAGATTGAAGGGTTTCTGGAGAAAGCCGTTGCAGCCGCGGGCCAGGATTTCGGAGGCTTCGCCGTTGATGCTGTAACCGCTGGCCAGGAGCACTTTGATTTCCGGATCGATCCGTCGCAGGTGATCGAAAGTTTCGCCGCCGCCCATATCGGGCATGATCATATCCAAAATGACCAGATCGATACCGGCGCGATGCTTGCGCACCACTTCGAGGGCTGCCTCACCGCCCTCGGCGGTGAACACCTGATAGCCCAGTTTGGCCAACATGCGTTGCGTGATCGACACGATGTGGGGTTCGTCGTCCACCAGCAGAAGGGTTTCGCTGCCTGTGAGCATATCCTCCCGGGGGCTCTCCAGCGCTACCGGCGCCTGGTCGCTCGCTTGCAGATAGATATTGAAGGTGCTTCCATGGCCGGGTTCGCTGTAAACATTGATCAATCCGCCATGGTTCTGGATGATGCCATAGGCCGACGCAAGTCCCAAGCCGGTGCCCCGCTGCCGGGTCTTGGTGGAGAAGAAGGGGTCGAAGATGCGCTCCCGTATGGCGGGATCGATACCTGAGCCGGTGTCGGTGACGGAGATTCTCACGTAGCGGCCTGGCGATAGGCCATGGGCGGCGGAGTAGCCATCATCGAGCACTTCGTTGCGGGTATCGATGGTGATCGAGCCGCCATCGGGCATGGATTGCCAGGCATTGATAAAGAGGTTGAGCAGCACCTGCTCGATCTGTCCCCGGTCCACTTGTACCGGCCAGACTTCCGCCTGGCAATTGCAGCGAACGTGCAGTTCCTTTCTGGTGCGAGCGAACATTTCGGCGCTTGTGCGCACCAGCGCGTTGATATCCGTTGAACGCACCTCGTATTTGCCCATGCGTGCAAAACCCAGCAACTGCCGGGTGAGATGGGCGCCACTCTGCACAAATGCCTCGATCATCTCCAGGCGCTCGGCAAGTTCGGGATGCGCGTCCAACTCCAGGCGCAGCAGCGACGCATTGCCTTGAATCCCCATCATCAGATTGTTGAAATCATGGGCAATGCCACCCGCCAAGGTGCCAATGGCCTCCATCTTCTTGGCCTTGAGCAACTGCGCCTGCAACGTCTCCTTTTGCCGG
>JAGTVD010000562.1 GCA_018224505.1 Desulfatitalea sp.
ACGAAGGTTTCCGCATCGGCATCGGGCCGTTTCCAATACCCCAGCATGACGTTGGGGCCGGCCAGCACCATTTCACCCTCCTCGTTCACCGGCTTGAAACTCATATCCTCCATGTCGATGACGGCGGCATCCAAGCCGGGAATGGGCACGCCGAAGGAACCTTTTTTGGGTCGTGTATAGGGATTGCTGTGACTCAGGGAGGTGCACTCGGTCATGCCGAACCCTTCCAGAATCTGGGTGCCGGTACGCCGCTCCCAGCCTTCGCAGGTGGTGTCGTGCAACGTGTCGGCGCCGCAAACGATTACCTTGAGCCGCTTCCAGTTCACCCGGGAGGTCTTGTCGTATTCCTTGAGATACTCATAAAGGGTCGGCACCCCGTAGAAGGAAGAGGCCTGATAGCGTTCCACCGCGGTCAGAATTTCGTCCAGATCCGGGGTGGTGAACAGCACCAGCGTCTGGCCCTGGGTCAGGCCGGTCAGCATGAGCACTGCCTGGCCGTAAATGTGAAACAGGGGCAGGAAGGCGATGACGGTTTCCTTACCCTCCTCGAGGAAAGGCCACCATGCCTTGCCCAGATGTTGGGTGGCCACCATGTTGAAGTGGGTGAGCATGGCGGCCTTGGGCAGCCCCGTGGTGCCGCCGGTGTAAGGCAGGGCGGCGATATCGGTCTTGGGATCGATGGTGATCTGGGGCGGATTGGGCGGATTGTTTTTAATCAGATCCTTGAACACGTGCAGCCCCATCCGTTTAATCTCCTCGGGCGTGGGGGGCTTGAGTCCCTCATAGGCCTTGCTGATCATCTTCTTGGCAAACGCCCGCTTGAAAAATGACAGGTAGTCGCCCAGGTTGGAGATGATGACATTGTCCAACTGGACCCCCGTGCGTTCGATATTGGAATAAAGCATGTCTTCGCAAACCACGGTGTGGGCGTCGCTATCAAGCAGCTGGTGCTTGACCTCCTTGCTGGTGTACACAGGACTGACCGGTGTGACCTTGGCGCCGGCTTTCAGCGCGCCGAAGTAGCTGATGACGAACTGGGGCGAATTGAGCAGGTAGATGGCCACCGTGTCGCCCTTTTTTACGCCCATCCCGGCCAGGGCCGTGGCAAAACGGTTCACCTGATCGACCAGATCGCTGTAGGTGATCTTTTTACCATAAAAAATAAGCGCGGCCTTCTTAGGATACTTCTGGGCGGTCTGATCCAACAGCTCCGGCACGGAAACATTCGGAATCTCGCTTTCGGAAATGTTGGTGGGCACATCTTCGGGATAGTATTGCAACCAGGGTTTGCTGGTATATGGATCTTTCGGGCTCATCGTCTCGTTTCCTTCCAGGTAGATGGTCTCAAGCTGTCAGTCGATCATTGCAGCGAGCGTTCCAACAACTATCGCATTTCGGCCGCACAGACACGACACACCCTGCGAGCGGCAAAATTTCGGATTTTACAGCGCGGGCACTCCTCCTCGACCTTGTTGCGAATCCACGGCAGCAGTCCTCCGGGCATATAGAGCAGAATCAGAATCACCACAAAGGCGAACAGCAGTGTTCTGAATTCGGGCCATAACCGGAAGAACTCCAGCAGCGGCACCAGGATAAAAACCGCCCCCACCGGTCCCCAGATGGTGGCAATGCCGCCGAAGACGCTGAAGATGACCACTTGAAAAGACATGTGCACTTCGAGCGTGGACGGTCCGGCAATGCGCATGAAATGGGCATAAAGGCCGCCGGCGATGCCGGCGAAAAACCCGCTGAGACAGAAAGCCATCAGCTTGTACAGGATGGTATTGATGCCCGCGGCTTTCACCGCCAATTCATCCTCGCGAATGGCATGGAAGATGATCCCTATCTTGGAATCGGTGACCTTCCACATGATGGTACAGCTGACGAGCATGATGCAGACAATGATGTAGTAGGTTACCGTGCGCGACGTGGAGAGCCGGGTCAAACCGGATATCCCCAGCTCGCCGCCGGTCAACCCCGGGAAAGCGAAGACGATACCCAGCAAGATAATGGGAAAAGCCAGGGTGGTCAGGGCCAGGTAGGTGCCGCGCAACCGCAGGCAGGGAATACCCACCACCAAGCCGGCGGCCACGGCGACCAAGGCCCCCAGCGGAATGGTGACCCAATGGGGCAGGCCGGCCTGCATATTCAGAATGGCACTACTATAGGCACCAACCCCGAAAAAGAGCGCATGGCCGAAATTGATCTGACCGGTAAAACCGGAAAGCAAATCCCAGCTGGCGGCGAAGATCGCGAAAATGCTGGCCAGCACAAGGATACGAATAAAGTAGGGATCGTCGACCACCAGGGGCATCAGCAGCATCGACAGGAAAAAGAGCAATACCACGATACGGCTGGGCAGCACGAGCACTTCGTTTTTGAGTACAGCAAACACTTTCCGCAGGTAGTAGCGCAACAAATTCATAGTTATCTCTCTTCTTCGAATTGAACGCCAAAAAGGCCGGCCGGCCGGACCAACAACACAAACACCATAATGGAGAGGGCCACCGCGCCCTTGAGGTAGGCGCCGGCGGGGATCAGGAACACCACCAGTGCTTCGGCGGTCCCAAGGATGAAGGCGGCGTAGAGGCTGCCCTTGATGCTGCCCAACCCACCCAACACCACGACCGCCAGCATCATGGCCAGGGGATGGTTCCACATATGGGGCTCCACGATGGTCAGCGGCGCCAAGACGGCCCCGGTCACCCCCGCCAATCCCACCGAGATGCCCATGGCCAGCATGGCCACCTGGCTTTCATTCATGCCCACCAGGTTGGCCACTTCCCGGTCCTGGGCGGTGGCGCGAATGGCCAGCCCGAGTTTGGTATGCAGCAGAAACAGCCACATGAGCCCCAGCACCACCAGCACCGACACAAAGGTCAGCAGTTGCTGGTAGAACACCTTGACACCCATGATAGTGGCAAAGCCCGGAATCAGAGCCGGCACGCTGCGGTAGTCGCCCGTGAACAAAATCATCATCACTTCCTGCAGGGCGATGGCCAGGGCGATAGTGGCGATCAAGACTGCCGCTTCATGCTCGCGGATGGGCGCGATCAGCAGTTTGAAGGTAATCAGGCCCAACAATGTGACCAGCGCCACCGCGGCGATAATGGCGAAAAAGGGATTGAAGCCCAGTTGCGTAGTCGTATAAAAAATACAATAGGCTGCGACCATGTAAAACGCCGTGTGGGCGATATTGACGATGCGGGCGACGCCGAAAATCAAGGAGAAGCCGATGGCCAGCATGGCGTAGGTGCTGCCTTTGATCAAGCTGGTGATCACGATATCAAATACCATAACACCTCATTGCGCAAACCGTCGCAGCCGCTTCGCGGCGTAACCCGCTGAAGCGGCTGCGCGGTTCCGTTCTATGTGTGTGGTTGGTGGCGGAGACTATTTCTTATAGGCTTCGGCGACCCAGGGGGGGATGATGTAATCCACCATGCCCGTGTACGAGATTTCGGGCGCTTCGGCGGAGGCTTTAAACTTATTGGGCCATACACCGGCCATTTTGCCATCTTGCCACTGAACACCCAATCCGAGCAGGTAGCCCGGACCCCAGGTCAGTTCATGCAGATAACGGCCCTGATCGTCTTTCATGTATTGGACCACGCCGGTCGGCGTTTTGACCACCTGGTCCCGAATCACTTCCACCAGTTTGTCCGCATTCAGGGTGCCGGCTTTCTCGATAGCGGTCACCAGGCTGTGCTTGATGGCCGCATAGGTATCCGCGGTGTAGGTCGGGGTCTCGCCGAACCGCTCCACGTAGGCATTGACAAATGGCGCGGTCAATTCATTCTGCTCCACTTCACGGGAATAGGTGTTCATCGTAAAAATGTAATTGCCCTGGCCCTGGGTGGCCTCCCAAAAGCTATCTTTCTGGGCCTCCACATTGATCCCCACCTGGACGGCCGGGATTTTCAACTCGCCTGCCTGACGGGCGAAGGGGATGCCCACCGATGAAGAGAAAATGGTGAAAATGACCTGCGCGCCGGACCGTTGAATGGCCGACAGCTCGGCGGTCACATCGGTGGCCACCGGTGACGGACGCCAGACCCCCGCCACTTCCATACCGAATTTGGGGATGACGCCCTCCGCGGCGGTCACCATGGGATCGGCCCACATGGCCTTCTCTGCCACAATGGCCACCTTCATATTGGGAATGTTGAGTTGCGATTTCAGAATACCCGCCACGAATTGCAGATGCAGGAAACTGCTGCGCACCAGATAGTTGGAGTTGAAGGGCGCCGCCCTGAAAAAGTATTTATACGTATCGTAGTCCTGGGCCACCCGCAGACACAGCTCCGGATGGGCCGCGCCGGCGCCAAAAAAGATCTTCTTGTACTCCATGGCGATGTCCTGCATGGCCATCACCGCCTCGGTACGGAAACCGCCCACCACGAAATCCACCTTATGGCGCGTCATCAGCAGTTCCATGGCATTGGTGGCATCGGTCACGTTGAGAAACTCGTTGGAGTCGGCCTGCACGAGCTCGATTTTCATCTTTTTGCCACCCACATTAACGCCGCCGGCGGCATTGATCTCTTCCATGGCCATCACCGCACCATTCCAGTGCCCTTTGCCTTGCACGAATTGCATCGGCCCGATGACACCGATCTTGATCGTATCCTTTGCCCAGGCAGGAACGCTGACCGTCAAAGCCAAAGCACAAACAAGCAAAATAACCCAATAAGACCTAATCTTTTTCATAACTGCTCCTTTCCCTGATGGTTAACACGTCGCGCAATCCGCCCGGCGGACAACGATACCGTCGGCAATCATTGCAATTCATCTCCGTTGGCAATGCCAGCGAATCTGTTGATGTCAAAAGGCAAAAGGGGGATTGAAAACAGGGTGTCGACCCGGGTTCGGCGCCTCCGGCAGGGCATCCCGGTGGCAGCGGCCGCACGCATCGTTTGGTTCAAGTGTCTGCAGTATCTCAAGTACGCCAGCGATCGGGGCAACGATACGGCTCCTTTGGAGTGGTACGTCAAACGCATTGATATATCTTGCGCGTTGCACAATATTTTTTTGGGACAATAAAAAATGGACTGAATTCAGTAGATATTGTTTTGTACGTCACAAAACGTCCTTTTGTCAACCGCAATCGCAGGGGTCAAACCTCGCGGATGCTGATTGCTGTTCACTTTCCAAGCACCACTCATCATCAGAAAGGTTGACGCGATGCCCCTGCTCCCCGATAATGGTTAGTATTCAACGCTCGACCGGACATTACCTGGCAGTGAACAACGGCTCGACTGCTCAACGGCCAACCGCTATCCCTTATGTTCGCGCCCGGGAGGCCGATGAGGAAACCATAGGGTTTCACCGCAACCACCGGGGACCATCCATGCCTAAACCGACAGATAAAACCCTTCCCGACAAGATCGAAAAGGGTTATCGCGCGGTCAAAGAGTCTCTGCGGCAAAGCGAGGAGCGCTACCGCAGCATATTGGAAAAAATCCAGGATGCGTATTACGAGGTGGATCTGAAAGGCCGGCTCACCTATTTCAACGACGCCATCTGCAACCTTCACGG
>JAGTVD010000563.1 GCA_018224505.1 Desulfatitalea sp.
CGTAACAGACGGGAGCGTACGCGAGCAATGGCACCATTTGATGGAAAAGAGGACCCAGCGGCACCGGGGGGCAGGCACAGACCCGATTCGGCAACGGAAAACGGCACGCTTCGCCCGGAACTGGCCGAGGTCATTTCCCGGCATGCCTTCGGCTTGGACGCCAACCGCCCAGATGCGGTGGAAAAAAGGCGACTCAAAAACAGGCGTACGGCACGCGCCAATGTGGCGGATCTTTGCGATCCGGGCAGTTTCATTGAATATGGCGCACTGGCCATTGCGGCCCAGCGAAACAGACGCACCCTGGAAGACCTGATTTGCAAAACACCGGCGGATGGTCTGATTGCCGGCGTCGGCGCGGTCAATGGCGCGCATTTTACGGAGGACAAGGCCCGCAGCATGGTCATGGCCTATGACTACACCGTGCTGGCCGGCACCCAAGGCCATTTCAATCACAAAAAAATGGATCGCATGCTCAAACTGGCCTACGAGCAGCGGTTGCCGCTGGTTTTTTTCGGTGAAGGCGGCGGCGGAAGACCCGGCGACGTCGATGCCGGGGGCGTGGTGGTCGCCGGGCTTGATTTGGGCACATTTGCCTCGTTTGCGCGGCTCAGCGGGCATGTGCCGATGGTCGGTGTCGTGTCGGGGCCCTGTTTCGCGGGCAATGCCGCCCTGCTGGGTTGCTGCGATGTGATCATCGCCACCAGCAGCTCCAACATTGGCATGGGCGGCCCGGTGATGATCGAGGGCGGGGGTCTGGGGGTGTACACGCCGGAAGAGATCGGCCCGATGGACGTGCAGACGGAAAACGGCGTGGTGGACATCGAGGTGGCCGACGATGTCGAGGCGGTGGCCGTTGCCAAAAAGTACCTGTCCTACTTTCAAGGGCCTGTTTCGTCCTGGCAGGCGGGTGATCCGCTTCGGCTCCGCGACCTGTTGCCGGAGAGCCGCAAGCGCGCGTACAATGTGTGCACCGTCATCGAGGCCATTGCCGACACCGACTCCTTTTTGGAACTGCGGCCCAAATTTTGCCCGAGCATGGTGACGGGCCTGCTGCGCATCGAGGGGCGTGCGATGGGCGTCATCGCCAACAACTCCATGTACATGGCCGGCGCCATAGAAGCCGAAGGCGCGGACAAGGCGGCCCGGCTGATGATGCTGTGCAATGCGCACGGACTGCCGATATTGTCCCTGTGCGACACCCCCGGATTCATGGTGGGGCCGGAAGTTGAAAAGCGCGCCCAGGTGCGCCATGTCTGCCGCATGTTCGTTGTCGGCGCGCACATTGCGGTGCCTTACTTTACCCTCGTGTTGCGACGCGGATACGGCCTGGGGGTCATGGCCATGGCCAAAGGCGGTTTTCATGAATCCTTTTTTACCGCCGCCTGGCCAACGGGTGAATTCGGCGGAATGGGCCTCGAGGGGGCGGTGAAGGCCGGCTTTAAAAAGGAGTTGGCGGCCGTGGAGGATTCACAAGCCAGAGAAGCGCTGTTCAACCAATTGGTGGCGGGTCTGTACGAGCGGGGCAAAGCCATCAACATGGCCGCCCACCTGGAAATCGACGCGGTCATCGATCCGGCCGACACGCGCCAATGGATCCTGCGCGGATTGAAATCCGCCCCCGCCCGGTCTCCAAGTGATCCCCGGCATGCCTTCGTGGATCCGTGGTAAAAGCTTACTTAGCCGCCGGCCAGTTTTGTTTTAAAACCCTGTTGTTCCAACAGCGCCTTGATGGCCTCACGGTGATCGCCCTGAATGACGATGACGCCTTCTTTTACCGAGCCGCCAGTCCCACAAACCTTTTTCAGATCTGTGGCCAGCCGCCTGGTCAGGCTTTCATTTTTCTCAAGTCCGCTGATGGTTGTGACGGTTTTTCCTTTTCGTCCCTTAACTTCGCGCTTGATGTGTATGCTGCCTTGAACCTTGTTATCGGTCGACGTCCTGGATTTGCCATTTTTGCAGGTGCATTTTGATGCCGGCATACTGCAATCGGGGCACATACGACCCGTTTCAGTCGAGTATACAAAACCAGAGTTACCCATTGTGATCGATTCTCTCCCTCATTGGCTGAACATTTGAAAGTGGCATATCTTCAGGGTCATTCGTTCGATGCATTTTTGCCAGCGCGAAACCGGAATGTCAATAATTCAATGTACCGGCAATCGCCGGGGTTTGGACAAACTTTGAAGTCTGCCCCCGGCAGTCTACCGATAAGGCGCTTGAATAGACTTCCGTATTGCGCTAAGCAATTTTCAGATGGCATTTCCAATCGGGCGAACCGGTCCCAATTTGGCAAAACGACGGGGTCGCTGGCGGCACCCTGAAAGCGACCACCATCAATCGAGGCAAGGCAATATGGACGAAGCAATTAAATCATCGATTGGCCCCCACCATTTTCAAATGTTATCATGGATCAGCTGCGCACCCTTCGAGCGGTTGTTGAACATGGATATCGTCGAAGCAATTGACGGTCGGGCGGTGTTGCGGATGCCTTTTCTGGTTTGGGGGTGGCAATGACTGATCCTTTGGACGTTCAGGGACGTCGGGATGAAATGGTGGCCAATGCGATGCCAATAAAAATCAACACCATGCCAATAAGGTGGTAACTGTATAACCGTTCACCC
>JAGTVD010000564.1 GCA_018224505.1 Desulfatitalea sp.
ATCAGACTCTTATTTCAAGTATTATCCATAAGTATTTAAACGGCTCATTATCGCAGAAGCAATGATAGGAAACAGAACCTTGGTTTTCACCGGATCGCTGATAGATCGTCGCGCCCGGTGAAACCATCGTTATCGCGCCGAGCAAAGCTCGGCACATCTTGCAGGGTGAAAGTCCTTTTATTTAGCTTTACCATATTCGGGCCAAAGAGCGGCCCTCTCTGGTGAGCAATACGTTCGGCGAATATTACAAATGTTGCGATTAAATAGGTGGCGAATGGGCAAGAATATTAATACTAAGAATCAATCAAGTGTTGATGAAGGATTGGTCGCAATGTTTCTCAAAATGTCGCCAGAGGAGCGTTTGAAATCAAATGACAACGCAGTACGTGCTATTTTGGAGTTAAGAAATGCCTTCAAATATCAAAAAAACGGCGGAAGCGGATCTAAGCGCCATAATTGAAGGTCTTCTAAAGGCTGAAGTGCAGTTCATTCTTGTCGGCGGACTTGCCGCGGTAATTCAGGGCGCACCGGTAACAACAATGGACGTGGATATTGTGCATAGCCGATCTTCCGAGAATATTTCAAAACTTTTTGCATTTTTAAAATCGATCGATGCAACCTATCGCCGTCCGGACAATAAAATTATCGTGCCGAAGGAGGCGGATATTTCTGGGATGGGGCATGCGCTTTTTTCGACTCGCTTAGGACCACTTGACGTCCTGGCTTTTATCGAAGAGAGGAAAACCTACGAAGATCTTCTCAAACATGCAATAGAAATCGAATTCAGAGGTCACACTATCCAAGTTCTCGACATCAAAATGTTGATTGAGCTCAAAAAAAATGCCAAAGATCCAAAGGATAAGCAGCGACTTCCTGTTCTTGAAGAAACATTGCGACAATTGAAAAAAAAGTAGGCCATGATTTTGGTGTGAAAATCATCAGCAACAAATACAACCCTTTGCCAAACCATCGGTTGGTATGGGCCCGCTGGGGATCGCGGCCCAACAACCGCAGCGTTCTGCTTAAAAAGGGACACTTGACAATGCGTACGTTATAACGTACAGTAAGCAAAAACTTTGAGGTGCGACATGCCCACATTATCAGCAACAGAGGCGCGTACCAAACTGTACCGCCTCATTGATCAAACATCCAAATCACATGAACCAATTGTTATAACAGGAAAAAGAGGCAATGCGGTTCTCATTTCGGAAGATGACTGGCGCTCAATTCAAGAAACGATATATCTTTTGAATATTCCTGGTATGCGTGAGTCCATTCGCGAAGGGCTGGCGACTCCCATTGAGGATTGCACCGAGGTAATTGATTGGTGAGCTGGCGAATCGTTTTCGCAAAGCAGGCTCAAAAAGACGCAAGAAAGCTGTCAGAATCTGGGCTTAGGTCCAAGGCTGAAAAACTGATCAAGATCCTTCACGATAATCCTTATCAAGCACCACCACCATATGAAAAGCTCGTAGGTGATTTAGCCGGCGCATATTCACGGCGCATTAACATACAGCATAGGCTGGTTTGCCAAATCATTGAAGATGAAAAAACTGTAAAGATCATCCGCATGTGGACCCATTACGAATAGCTCCGCAGAACCAAGGTATGCAGCGGATCGCGAGGACCATGCGCCCGCTTAAACCAGCCGTTCTCGCGCCGAGGAACGATAGGCACATCTTGCAGGGTGAAAGGCTCCGGTGGAACGAAGACCAGCAATGGGCTTCTGAACTCCGTAAGGCTGGATTGTCTCACCGGGGCTGGCTAACCTTTAGGCGTTCTTATCACTGAGCCGCGGAATGCCCATTTAAATGGTTGAACCACAGGGGAGGCAAGTGCAAGAGCTTCACCTGGAAGGTGTTCGCATATGCCATTGAGCGGCTACGGACAGACAAGACCAAAATGGTGATGGTCAACCGCAGACATCGGGTATTTGCATTAGCAAATGCCTGACGCGAAAGGGAGTACAACTGAAAAACCGGATGCGGGAAAACCACACGTCCGGGTCTGTGTGGGGGCGCCGGGCAACCGATGTTCCTACCGCACGAGGCCAAGGGAATCAGGACAACGGCCAATGCTTCTAATCAAAAGATAAGGATCCACATAAAATGAGATTAAATAAAACGCAATTAGTAATGACGGCGGTTGGGATAATCTTAACCCTTGTCGCTTGTGGAAGTGATCATTCAGGTCCTGTGGCGGTAGCGACGGATTATTCCCAGGAGTATCATTGGCTGTCGTTACCGGATGTGGACAAAGCCGTGGATGTATTCTATCTTTATCCGACCGCTTGGCGCAGGGGAGATAATGAGCCCTATATTTGCGAGATCGACAACCCTTCCATGCTGGCCGGTTCAGCCTCTGTCTTTACGCGAACGGCAACCGCCTTTGAACCTTTTGCCAATATTTTCGCGCCTTATTACAGACAAGCGGATGCTGCCTATGCCTTAACGTTACCATTGCCTGAGCTTGAAGCGTTGATCGCAGGTATACCGACACTGGATGCCGTTACGGCATTCGACTACTATATCAAGCACTTCAATCACGGTCGTCCGTTTATTTTAGCCGGCCACTCGCAGGGATCAAACGTATTGATCAACCTGCTGACCGGGTATTTAGGAGACCATCCGGATGTGTATCAGAGAATGATTGCCGCCTATATAATCGGCTATCCCGTTGCGGCTCAGATCATTGAAGACAATCCGCACCTGAAATTTGCCGAAGGCCCGGATGACACGGGGGTGATCATCTCCTATAACACGCAGGCGCCGGATGTTGATCCGGCTGATAATCCGGTCTTGTCAGGGCAGGTGGGTCTTGTGATCAATCCCATCAGCTGGACGAGAAGTGAAGCTGTGGCCGACACAATCGAGGGCCTGGGGTCGATCATGCCCGATCCGGTGACCCTGGTGTTTGAGCCGGGGCCTCAATACGCGGATGCCCAGGTTGATATCGCAAATGGTGTGCTCATCTGCACGACGGCTGATGAAGACTATCTGTTTGAATTGACACAACATGGCTTCCCCCGGGGTGTTTTCCACAGCTTTGATTATCCTTTTTACTACTATAATCTTCGTGCAAATGCGCAAGACAGGATTAACACGTATTTAAGCGAATAGTAGAAAAAAGGTGGTTTTCATACATCGCATTTTTGGTACTGACCACTCTAATTTCAACAAGGAGAATGGCGTATGTCAAGTATTTTGAAAAGGATTCTACTAAATGTTGGGCTCCTTCTCCTATTCGCTTTCGGGTGTGCGGCGGTGCAGCAGGTAAGCTCTCATGCAGCCGAAAAGTCGGCTCCCTACCAAGTCGGGCAGTGGCAGCCCTCCGACCAGAAAATCTTGAATCAATGGGTGGAAGACCTTGTCTGGGAAACCAATGCCAAACCCCAACC
>JAGTVD010000565.1 GCA_018224505.1 Desulfatitalea sp.
CGCGCTACTTCTTTTGGATGAGTCGAACTCATGATAAACCCCGCTTGCTGTGTTGGCCAGATGGTGCTCCGTGGATACCCAATCCAAGCAGACCCACCGAATGGACCGGTGTCCTATTTGGTTCCGGTCTTGCCGGCCTTGCGTTGAATGTATTCTTCCGCGTATTTGATCCCTTTGCCCTTGTAGGGCTCCGGCGGCCGCAACTGGCGAATGCGCGCTGCAGTTTGCCCTAGCAGATGCTTGTCGATGCCGGACAGCTTGATGACATTGTTCTTTTCTACAGCGGCGCTGATGCCATCGGGCAGCGAAAATTCAACAGGATGAGAATATCCCAGGCTGAGCACCAGGCTCTTGCCCTTGGCTTCGGCACGATACCCGATGCCGTTGATCTCCAGTACACGCTCGAACCCCTGGCTGACTCCGGTGACCATGTTGTCCAACAGGCTGCGGGTCATTCCCTGTAAGGCGCGCGTCTTGCGGTCGTCGGTTTTCAAAACGACGTCGATCCGTTCCTTTTCGATTTGAAGATCGATATCCGGATGGACCTGAAGACTCAAGGAACCGTTTTTCCCTTTCACGGTAACCGTGCCTTCCGTGTATGAAACCGAGGTTTTCTCGGGTACAACGACAGGTTTTTTACCTACTCGCGACATCTTTTCCACCTCTATGATGCATCTGACGGCAACAAAACCCTTCGCCCGTGATGCCTTCCGGCTTGGGTTCAACCGTTGCGTATTGATCCCCGAAAGGGGGGGAACGCACGAATTAAAAAATGGTGTGGCTACCGACGGCCCGATTAAAACAGGGTGCAGAGAACTTCGCCACCAACATTTTCTTTACGGGCCTGTTTGTCGGTCAGGATCCCCCGCGGCGTTGACAAAACGGCAACTCCCAATCCATTATAAACTGGCTGAATATCTCCACAGCCCACGTAAACCCGCCGGGAAGGCTTGCTCACGCGTTTCATTTCATGAATGATATGGGACTGATCATCCGCATATTTCAGATAAACGCGCAAGATACCCTGTTTGCCGTCTTTGATGAATTTGTAGTTGCGGATGTACCCTTCGCTCTTCATCAACTTGGCCATTTCGGTCTTGATCCGGGAACCGGGTATGTCCACGCTGTTCATTTTAGCTTTCCCAGCGTTGCGAATCCGGGTCAGCATATCGGCAATTGGATCGGTGGTCGCCATTTAATTCTCCGTTAACGATAAGTATAATTTACTGAGTTCCATCCACTGGCACGTGCCCGGCCGTGGCAGGTTACCAGCTCGATTTCACCACGCCCGGCAGCTTACCTTGGGATGCCATATTCCTGAAACAGATGCGGCAAATGCCGAACTTGCGAATAAATGCGCGCGGCCGGCCGCACAGGGGGCAACGATTATATGCCCGGACACCGAATTTGGGCTTGCGTTGCGCTTTCATGCGTAAAGATGTCTTGGCCAAAATTTCCTCCTTCAAACCACACTTTATTTACGAAATGGCATTCCCAGCAGGGTCAGCAACTCACGTCCGTGTTCATCGGTTTTGGCCGTCGTCACAATGGTGATGTTCATTCCCTTGATCTTGTCAATTTTGTCGTAATCGATCTCCGGGAAGATAATTTGTTCCTTGACGCCCAGAGAGTAATTTCCAGCGCCGTCAAAGGCTTTTGCAGATATTCCCCGGAAGTCGCGTACACGGGGCAGGGCCACATTGACCAGTTTGTTGAGAAAATCATACATCCGTTTGCGCCGCAAAGTCACCATGCAACCGATGGGCATTCCGGCCCTCAGTTTAAAGGCGGCAATGGATTTCTTGGCCCGTGTCACCACCGGCCGTTGCCCCGCGATGTTGGTTAGTTCTTCCACGGCCGCTTCAAGAATTTTGATATTCTGAATGGCCTCTCCCAAACCCATGTTCAGAACAATTTTCTCAACTTTGGGTACTTGATGAATATTGCCAAAGTTGAATTTGTCCTTGAGTTTGGGAACAACCTGCTCTTCGTAATAGCTTTGAAGCTGTGACATTCCTATCCTCCGCAAGACCGTGCCCCTATGGGGTATCAGGCATCGATCTGCTCATTGCATTTGCGGCACACGCGCACTCTCTTACCATCATCAAGGGTCAGCACCTTCACCCTGACTGGCTTGACGCACTTGTTGCACATTAACATCACGTTGGACCAATCCAGCAGTGCTTCCGACTCCAGGATGCCGCCCTGTTTGTTCTGGGCGTTGGGCCGCTGGTGGCGCTTGACGATATTGATGTTCTCAACCAGTATGCGCTCTTTTTTGCGATCCACCTTCAGGACCTTGCCGATCTTGCCACTGTCCTTGCCGGCAATCACCTTCACTTTATCATTCTTCTTCAATTTGCATTTATGTCGCTGCATTGGGAGTGACTCCATCGCTAAAGTACCTCGGGGGCCAACGAAACGATTTTCATGAATCGTTTCGCGCGCAATTCACGGGCTACCGGCCCGAAGATGCGGGTGCCCAACGGTTCGCGTTGGTTGTTGATCAACACGGCCGAGTTGTCGTCGAACCGAATCAATGAACCGTCGGGCCGACGGACCTCTTTGGCGGTGCGCACCACAACCGCTTTGTATACCTCGCCTTTTTTTACCTTGGCATTGGGTATGGCGTCCTTGACCGATACGACGATCACGTCGCCAACGCTGGCATACCGGCGCCGAGATCCGCCCAGCACTTTGATGCAGTATACGACCCGCGCACCCGAGTTATCCGCCACGGTAAGTCTGCTTTCGCTCTGAATCATGACCTTGCCCCTCTAATTCTATACCGCTTTTTGGATGATGCGGCTGATTCTCCAGCGCTTGGTTTTGCTCAATGGCCGAGACTGCGTCAGGATCACCCGATCACCGATGCGGCCCTGGTTGTCTTTGTCGTGCGC
>JAGTVD010000566.1 GCA_018224505.1 Desulfatitalea sp.
GGGTAACGCGGCCACGTCGGCCGTGGTCAGCGGCATTTTTCTGATCATTTTGTTCGATTCCATATTCGCGGTGATCCGCAGCTACTGGTAAGATGGATACAACGACCCGAACACTCATAGAGGTCCGCAACCTGGAGGCGCGCTACGGCGATACGCCCATCCTCGAAAATGTGACCATGGATGTCGCAGCCGGCGAAATCCTGGCCATCATCGGCGGCAGCGGGTGCGGCAAGACAACCCTGCTCAAGCACTTGGTGGGGTTGAACCGGCCCTATGGGGGATCGATCACCATCGATGGCATCGACATCAGCAACGGCGATGAACGCAGTTTTGCCAGGGCGCTGCGCAAAATCGGCATCCTGTTCCAGGGCGGAGCGCTGTTCGGTTCCATGACCATTGCCGAAAACGTGGCCCTGCCGCTCCAGGCCTACACCGACCTGACCCCATCGGCCATTGCCACCCTGGTCCGCATGAAGCTGTGCAGCGTCGATCTGGGTGGGTATGAAAACCATTTGCCTTCCGAACTCAGCGGGGGGATGATCAAGCGGGCCGCATTGGCCCGGTCACTGGCGCTCAATCCGGAGATCCTGTTTCTGGATGAGCCCACAGCGGGATTGGACCCGGTCATTTCAGCAGAGATCGAGGAGCTCATTTTGCGGATCAACCACCAGTTCCGCACCACCATGGTGATCATCACCCATTCGCTCAACATTATCTTCGATGTGGCGCACCGGGTGGTGATGCTGGACAAATCGGCCAAGGGGGTGGTGGCCCAGGGCGACCCCAAGGCGCTGCAAACCAGCAGCCCCAATGCGGTGGTGCGCCAATTCTTCAACCGGCAAGCCAACCTATCCAAACGGAGCACATGGCAAGCTTAAAAACCAAATTCAGCGTGGGTCTTTTCATGATGGTCGGCATGGCCATCGTCATTGTGGGCGTGGTGTGGTTGGGCATGTCCAACTATTTGAAAAAAGGCCAACTCTGTGTGGCCTACTTCGATGAATCGGTCCAGGGGCTGGACCGGGACTCGGCGGTGAAATACCGGGGCGTGCATGTCGGTCGCGTGCTTAGCATCGGCATCGGCCAGGATGAGAACCTGATCGAAGTGGTGATGCAGATCGAGGCGGATATCGATGATTTCAATCGGCTTAAAGATGAGATTGCGGGACAGCTCAAATCTGTCGGCATCACGGGCCTGATGTTCATCGAACTGGATCGCCGGGCGGACGGCGAGGCGTTGACCTATCCGCCGGAGGGCGTTGTGCCGCCCTACCCGGTCATCCCCACCCGTCCGTCGGATATCGAAAAGTTTTTCAAAGGCATCGACGATGTCTTCGCCACTCTGCGCGCCCTGGACACCCAGGCCATTTCCGATGAACTGGTGCAGGCCATCCGCAAGGTGAACCAGGTCATCGACGCTGTCCGCATCGATGACCTGGTGGCCGACATCCAAACGACCATCAACAATCTCCAGCGCCTTGTCCAGCCGGAAAAAGTGGAACGCCTGATTCATTCCATCGAGAAAACCTCGGACAGCCTCAACCACATGGTCACCAATGCCGATGGCGGTATCGATGACCTTCGCCATGCCTTGGCCCGCCTGGATGGCGTGCTGGGCACCAGCGGCCCCGATGTGCAAAAGGTGACCGCCGATTTACGGGAGTCGGCCGGGCAGGTCAAACGCGCCATGGATCATCTGGCGGCCCTGATGGAAACCACCGATCAGAGTGTGGATATGATCCAGCGCCAGGCCATGCAGACGTTGTATCGCCTCGACCGCGCCGGCGACAACCTGAACCGATTCCTGGACCGGCTTTCCGGCGACCCTTCGCAACTGCTCTTCAGCACGCAACCAGTGGAAAAACCGGGGGCGCCATGAAGGCGCGTGCAGGGTGTTGAGCCTGTGAAGGATGAGTTGATGGATTTGGGGATGCGGGGATGGTAAAAAGGAAACGATGTATGGGTTATAATGATAAAATACGGTTGAAATTGTTGGGGATTGGGCTGTTGGGGGTTTTGCTGGCGGTGGCGGGATGTGGGGGGTCGTCCGGTTCGGCGCGGCCGATGTACTATTACACTTTGGATTATTCGCCGCCGGCCGTGACAATGGATCGCCCCTTGCCCTATGTGGTGCGGGTCGAGCGCTTCACGGCAGCGCCGCCCTTCGATACCCAGCGCATCATGTACGCCGATAAAGGACTGCACCGCAACGCCTACGCCAGTTCCCGATGGGTGGCGCCGCCGGGCGATATGCTGGCTTATCTTCTGGCTCGGGATCTCCAACGGGCCCGCGCCTTTCAAGCGGTCATTGCGCCTGACGAGGTGTTGTCTCCGACCCATGTGGTCAAAGGGTGGGTGGAGCATTTCGTCGAGGAGGGAGGCGCCCGCCCGGCCCAGGCGGCGATGCGCGTGAACATCACGCTTCTGGACACCCGCATCGCGGATCCGGTGGCGCGCATTCTCTACCAGAGCAGCTACAGTGCCCAAGTCCCCTTGGCGGAGCGAACGCCGGCCGCCCTGGCCGACGCCATGAGCGCGGCGGCGTCCGGCATGACCGCTGAAATCGTGCACGATATTTACAACGAGCTGGCGGCGACCAGAACGGCGCGATAGGAAGAATCGGAAGTACTTTTCATATTAATTGCTTGCATCAACTGATCCGCCCCCGAAAACCTGGGGAACGGTCATTCAGGAGGCCTGACTATGAAGCCCTATCGTTTGGAACAAGTCACCATCCATCCCCAATTGCAGCAGGAGGCCCAGCGCATGCAGCGGCCGGAATTCCACCTGCGCCGGCTGATTGCGGGCCCGGAGCGCCTGAAGCAATATTCGGACAAAGGCGGCGGATTGGTGATGGACTATTCGCGCCAGCGTCTGGATGAACGCACGCGCGACTTGCTCTTTATGCTGGATGAAGAATTGGCATTGCGCCGACAGTTTGCCGCCATGTGCGCCGGGGAGAAAATCAACCGGACGGAGAAGCGCGCCGTGCTGCACACGGCTGCCCGTGACTTCACCGAAACCCCCATCCGGGTGGACGGCCAGGATGTGATGCCGGAAATCCGGCGGGTGCGCGAACAGATGAAGCAGTTCAGTGCGCAGGTGCGCAGCGGCGCCATCACCGGCAGCACGGGCAAACCGTTCCGCCATGTGGTGGTGATCGGTATCGGGGGTTCCTACCTGGGAACCGAGTTTGTCTCCACCGCCCTGGCCGCTCTGGGGGACAAACAGATCACCCTGCACTACCTGGCCAATGTGGACATCCACAATTTCGGCGCGGTGGCGGCCGCCATCGACCCGGAAACCACCCTCTGGGTGGTGATCTCCAAAAGCTACACCACGGCCGAAACGGCCGCCAACACCCACCAGGCCGAACAGTTCATGCGGGATCAGGGTCTTGATCCGGCCAAACACACCGTGACGGTGACCAGCAAGGGCAGCCCCGGCGACGACCCCAGCCATCCGGTGCTGCAAACCTTTCATATGTTCGATTTTATCGGCGGCCGCTACAGCGTCACCTCGGCCGTGGGCGGCGTGCCTCTGAGTCTTTTACTGGGCTACGACCGTTTCGAGGCTTTCTTGCAGGGGGCAGCGGAAATGGACCGCCACGCGCTGGAGGCGCCGGTAACACACAACCTGCCGTTGATCGCCGCGCTGCTATCGGTCTGGAACACCAGCTACCTGGGTTATCCCCAACAGGCGATCATCCCCTATGCGTCGCCCCTGGCCAAGCTGGCACCCCATGTACAGCAGCTCAACATGGAAAGTAACGGCAAGGCCGCCGACATCCGGGGCAACCCCCTCGACCCGCCTGCCGGCGTGGTCATCTTCGGCGAGCCCGGCACCAATGCCCAGCACTCGTTCTTCCAGCTCGCCCACCAGGGGCGTGCCTTCCCCATTGATTTCATCGGGGTGCGCACCCCCCATTACACCCAGTACGACGCCCGTTCCAAAGGGGTGACCAATCATCAGGAATTGTGGGCCAACCTGCTGGCCCAGGCCAGCGCGCTTGCCGTCGGCCATCCAAGCGAAGACCGGGCGCGCCACTTCGACGGCAACCGGCCATCGAGCACCCTGGTGCTGGAGGATCTGGGTCCGCTCAATGTCGGTCGCCTGCTCAGTTTCTATGAGGCGCGCACCGTTTATGAGGGCTTTATCTGGGGCATCAACTCCTTTGACCAGTTCGGCGTCGAGCTGGGCAAGGTCCTGGCCGATGGCCTGCGGGCCCAGATGGCCCAGCGCAACGACCGGCCGGAACACACTTTTCAAGGAGTGGATCCCATCTCCACAGCCTACCTTGAAATGCTGTTCGGGAAAGACTTGGTGTAACCTTCACACCTGCCCGATCCGCTCCGCCGCGGCGAAAACCGCCCTCATGTTGTGTTCCATGGGCCGTTCGGTGTCGACTTGCATGCGGTGCATCGGGGACAACTCATCCAACGGTTCAAAGTGGGATTTGAATTGCCCGAAATGTTGCCGGCGCGCATCGGAGGCCCCTTGCCGGTCCTCCCTGGCTGACAGACGGGATTTGATCGTCGCTTCCGAACAGGTGCATTCGATGAAGATCAGGCCGGCGTCCATATCCCGTGCCAGGCGCACCACCTCTTCCCGGCGCCGCCGGCGGCCGAAGGTGGCGTCCAGGATGATGGCGCGCCCGCGCTCCAGGTACGCCTGGGCCTGCAGCAACATCCGGCCGTAGGTCAGGCCGGAGGCGTGCTCGGAATAGATGCCCTCGCCGAAGGGTTTGACTTGGGCATCCAGCGTGTTGAGCCCGAGCAGCTCCTTGCGGATAATGTCCGATCGCAGTACCGGCGCATCCAGATGCCGGGCCAGTGCTTTGGCGACGGTGCTTTTGCCCGTAGCGGGCATGCCGCACACCACCCACAGCACCGGCCGGGAGTAGCGCAGGGCATAGCCGTAGGCCAGTTGCTGGTGGCGCCGGATCTCGCGCTCCAACGGCGGCCGCTGCTCCGCATCGACCTGTCCCAGACGCAAGCAGTTCACCTTCAACCGCACCATGGCCCGATAACATTTGTAGAAATCAATCAGGGTGTAGAGGTCGTTGTCTCCTGAAGCCGTCACATAGGCGGCCAGGAA
>JAGTVD010000567.1 GCA_018224505.1 Desulfatitalea sp.
CGCTCACCAAGCTTCTCCTTCTCTATCGCACGCTCCACATCGTCGGCGGTCACACGGGAGAAGAAGGCGTCGAAGTCAAAATCGTGATAGCGTTCCATGGTGTCGTAAAAAGACATCGCTTAACCATCCTCGTTCAGAAATCCCGTCAACGGTGATGAGGCGCGGGCCACCTGACTCTCTTCGGCCATGCGGGCCAGAAATGCCGTACGTCCCGCCGCTACCGCCAGTGAAAACGCCCGTCCCATGGCAACCGGGTCCTGGGCAGTAGCGATGGCGGTGTTGACCAACACGGCATCGGCCCCCATCTCCATGGCCGCAGCCGCGTGGGAGGGCCGGCCGATGCCGGCATCCACCACCACCGGCACACGGCAATTTTCGATGAGCAGTGCAATCAGGGAGGCGGTCTCCAGCCCCCGGTTGGAGCCGATGGGCGCCCCCAGGGGCATCACCGCGGCTGCGCCGGCGCTCTCCAGCCGCTTGGCCAGGGGCAGGTCGGGCAGCACGTAGGGCAGCACCAGGAAACCCTCTTTGGCCAATATCTCGGTGGCCTTGAGCGTCTCCCAGTTGTCGGGCATCAGGTATTTGGTGTCGGTGATCACCTCGATTTTGATGAAATCGCCGCAGCCGGCGGCCCGGGCAATGCGGGCAATGCGCACGGCCTCCTCGGCGTTGCGCGCCCCCGAGGTATTGGGCAACAGGGTCACGGTGCGGGGAATGTGATCTAGAATATTCTCCGACCGGGCGCTGCTGTCGATGCGCCGCAGGGCCACCGTGATCATCTGGGAGCCACTGCTTGCCAGCATTTTCGGAATCAGGGCATCCGCGGCGAATTTACCGGTCCCCGTAAACAGGCGGCTGGTAAAGGCACGGCCGCCGACAACCAACACATCATTCTCCATCTTGTCATCCTCCGCCTACGAAACGCAGCAGCTCCAGTACATCTCCCTCCTGAAGCGCGATGTGGGACCAGCGCTCCCGGGGCACCACCTCCTGGTTGTGTTCCACCACCAGGGCCTCCGGCTGAAGTCCCTTGCGGCACACCATCTCTTCGATAGTCCCCGGGACGATGCGCTCCGGTTGCCCGTTGATCGTAACATTCATGATGCGTCCTCCATGAAAACAGAAAGCCGCCTGACCCTGATGGCAAGGACGGCGGCTTGAGCACGATAGTGAACGGTTTTTGCTTCGCCGCTTCCCTTCGCCGGTATTACCCGGATCAGGTTCCAAGGGTTGGATGAGATCCTCTCAGCGTCAATCGCACCCCTAGGGCATAAAATAGCTTATGGGGATATATAGGGTTTTTTGGGGGGAATTGTCAATGGCGCTGTTTTGGCGATTGGGGAATATTTTAAGTTAACTTTTTAAGGTTAAAATATCAATATATTATCCCTCCAAACGCTGCTACGGCTCAATCGCCGAAAGGTCGATCGGCGCGCAGAATGAAAACGCCGAAGGTGCGGCCGGGGTCGTCGTCGCCGGTGATACCCTGACTGTCTCCACGGGGCTGGGGAGCTGCTTTGGTGCCCATGGGGATGGCAATGTCATTGCCGTCATAGACGCCACCGGTCACGGGCCCGCCCCATAGATCGAACACGCTGTATATGCGATAGGCGGCCCCCGGGATCAGCAAGGCGCTGAGGTCCACGGGAACATGGGGCAGATCGTTCCAGTTGTAGACGATGAGATCGGCCCGGGCGTCATCGTAATCGTTGGTTTGCACCACCACCTTGCTGCCGACGGGGAGTTGGGTGGTGTAAATGTTGTCGGGAAAGAGGGTTGGATCAATTTGGTTCGGGCTGCTGTGAAAGCGGTTGTAATCAACAATGCAAGTATCCGTCGCCCAGTTGCCTTGAACGTTGACCTGACCCACAATGTAGTTATCGGTCAAAATGATATCCTCGTTGTCGACCGACTCGCCCCAGCCCAACCGAAGGCTCCGGCCGCTGGTGGTAGGTGCCCAACTGTGATTGCCCTCAAGCCGGGTGCGGGCCACTGGTTGCAAACCGCCCACCAGGCAGCCGTCGGAGGTGCCGCCGGTGGAACTACCCGGACGAGACGCGCCGGTGCGGAACCAGACGTTGTCCAGGATATCAAAGCCGCGCAAGTAACCCCCTTCAGTGTAGGCATGAATGCCGTACCCATAGCCGAAGAAAAGGATATTGCCGACGATACGTTTGATGCCGTACCGATTCTGGGTGTAGATGGCGTGTCCGTGGCCGCGGGACGACCCTTCGTAACCGTTGTTGTATATGATGTTGCCATAGAGCGCGCTGTCCTCGGCCGGGCGCCAAAAGCCCACCCCTTGGCTGGTGTCGTGGATCACCGAGTTGATCAGCATGGCATTGGCCGCAAAAAACGCCACCCCATCCACCATGGCATCACGATCGTCGAGACCATGGGTAATCTCCAGACCGTGGAATGCCACCCACTCACAATTTTGATCGAGGGTCAGGACCGCGTCGTCGCTTGCGGATGCACCCGGCCGGTGGCCATCCAGAGTCACCCGAGCACCGGGAACGGCGGAAAAAACGATGGGCGCTCCTTTGGTACCGGAAACCCGGCAGGTGAATCGCCCGCGGTAGGTGCCAGCCTGCAGCGCCACCCGCTGGCCGGGTTGCACCGGCCCGTCGGCATCGAGCAGGGTCGCCAAGTCAAGTGGCGCATCGGCGCTACCGGCCGCCCCGGCAGCCCCGTCCGGCGCAGCATACCAATCCGCGGCGATGTCGGTCAGATCCGGCCAAGGGGGAATCGGGTCGCCCGGGACCGGATCATTGGTCCCCGAACCCGGCCCCACACCGGAGTCCGATGCATCCCCTCCCCCACCGCCGCACCCCCACAATAAAACCAGAAGCGCACACACGGCGCATGCCACCCCAAGCCCAACGAAGCGTTTCATCACCATCATCCCCCCAGTTGCAGATTTAAGCCTATCCTTTCTGAAGGCCGATATGTGGGCCACCGTGCAGGCGATCGCGACGTGTTGATCGACCGATTCGGTTATTGATCGGCCTGACGAACAAACCGGTTGCGGATCGTGCCGATGCCTTCGATCCAGCAGGCCACCTCGTCACCGTCCTGAAGCACCACGGGCGGGTCCCGGAAAATACCCACCCCGGCCGGGGTGCCGGTGGCGATGATATCCCCCGGCATCAAAGTGATATCGGCGCTGACATCGGCCAGAATCGCCGGCAGATCAAAAATCAGGTCCCGGGTGTTGCCCTCCTGCATCAACTGACCGTTCACCGTGGCGGTGAGCCGAAGGTTGTGTACATCGTCGATCTCGTCCAACGTCACCAGTGCCGGTCCCAGCGGGGCGAAGGTGTCGAACGATTTGCCCCGGAACCACTGGGAGTCGGCGAACTGCGCCTGGCGGCCGGAAACATCGTTCATCACCGTCACCCCGGCGATATACTCCCAAGCCCGCTGCCGCTCGATGCCTTTCCCCTCTGCGCCGATCACCACCGCCAGTTCCACCTCCCAGTCGACCTGGCCTGAGCTGCGCGGCAGCAGCACCGGGTCGAACGGGCCATTGAGGGTGTTGGGCGACTTGCAGAAAATCAGGGGCGTTGCCGGGGTATCAAAGCCGCCTTCGCGGGCATGTTCCAGGTAGTTCTTGCCCAGGCAGATGATTTTGGATGGACGGGCAACAGGCGATCCCAGGCGTGTCTGCATCATTTGACCGGAAACCTTCAGCCCCGACAGGCGTCGCGGCCATTGATTGCTGAAGAATTGCGCATCAATATCGGGGATATCGGGATAGACGGCCCGCAAATCCACGATGCCGTCCATTTGCTGCAGGCCGGGTCGCTCCTGTCCTTCAGGCCCGAATCGTATCAGTTGCATGGTCTCGCCTTTCGTCTGTTTATTCGAAGAGTGGCCGCCTGTTTCCCTAATGCCACCAAACCAGCGATCTGTAAACAGCATTGACGCCAACCCTCTGAAAAACTGGGAATTTGCAATCATTTGCTATAAATTGAGTTGTTTATGCCGTTATTTTCCTTGAGTTTTGAACGGCGATATGGAATGTACGCCATAGTGGGCATTGATCTGTCGTGGAGGCCCACCCATGATGCACGCCCAAGCTCGCATGCCATCATCCATATGAGACAGGGATATGCAGACGCTATAATGGAAAATAAAATTAAAAATCTCAGTGCGTTGTTCACACTTCTGGGTTCCGATCCATTTCAGAACATCCACTTCATTGTCCAAAAAGCCCTTCAATTGCTTGAATGCACTTGCGTTTTATACCCCAGACGCAATGACAAAGAGGAATGCCTGGGTTTCTGGACCGGGGCCGCCGTGCCACAAGGTTTTCCCCCCACGTCACTGCCCGGCAGACGACTGTTCAACGATTGTATCCACACTGCGGCCGACCCGTCGATGGTGATACCGGACCTCTCCCGAAGCCCCTACGATGAGAGCGATTCCTTCCCGGCCCGATGGGGCCTTAAATCGTTCATCGGCCATCCCGTCACCTGTAAAGGCCAAGCCATCGGCGCTCTGTGCCTGGCCGATGCGCACGTGCGACACTTCTCAGAGGAGGAGGGTGCCATTGTGGCCATGATGGCCAAATGCCTCTCCATCGAAGAAGAGCGTCTGCAACTGGAGTCGGATCTGCGCAACAGTGAATCCCGCTACCGCAGACAGGATGAGATGATGCGCCTGCTCACCGACAATGTCCCGGACCTGATCTGGGCCAAGGATCTTGAAGGGCGCTATCTGTTGGCCAACCAGGCCTTATGCGACAAACTGCTCAAGTGCAGACGGCCCGAGGAGGCCATCGGCAAAACCGATGCCGACTTCATCCAAAAAGAGCGCGAATCGGGCCATCCCTACACCTTTGGGCAGGACGGCCGGGATTCGGATGCCATCACCCTGCAGCGCAAGGCTGCAGGACGTTTTGTAGAGGAAGGGCTGGTCCGCAACGCACACTTGGTGCTCGATGTCCACAAGGCGCCCTTCTGGGACGAAAAGGGAAATCTGCTCGGCACCGTGGGCTGCGGCCGGGATGTCACCCATGAAAAACGAACGGAAAAAGCCCTGCACGAAAGCGAACAACGCTATCGGGATCTTTACCACAACACGCCGGTGATGCTCTACTCTTTAGACCACGAAGACCGCATCACCGATGCCAGCAATCTGTGGCTGGCAACCATGGCATATACCCGGCAGGAGGTGATCGGCCGGCATGCGCTGGACTTTTTCGCACCTGACAGCCGCAGGGACGCCGCCGAAATTTTTTTCCCCGAATTCTACCGCACCGGCCAGATGAAGGGCCGCTCTTTTCAGTTTGTTACCAAAAACGGGGCCACCTTAGAGGTGCTGCTCAGTGCCATCGCCCAACGGGACACCCAAGGCCGGTACGCCGGCGCGCTGGCCTTTTTGGTGGACATGAGCCAAACCATGGCATCCGAGAAGGAACAGCGCCGCCTGTCCGCGCGGCTGCAGCAAGCCCAGAAAATGGAAGCCATCGCCACCCTGGCGGGCGGCATCGCTCATCAATTCAATAATGCACTGGCCGTGATTCTCGGCAACCTGGAACTGATCCAGATGGATGGCCTGGCGGATGATAAGATCAAACGCTTTGTCGACCCCATCAGCCAGGCGGGTCAGAAGATGGTTCACCTGACCAGCCAACTGCTGGCTTATGCCCGCGGCGGCAAGTTCCAAACCCAGACCCTGCCGGCCCACGGGTTTGTGCGCGAAGCCCTGGGCCTGGTCAGTCACAGCATCTCCTCCAATGTGGAGGTCAAAACCGATCTGGACGCCACCACCGCCCCCATCGAAGTGGATCCCACCCAGATGCAGATGCTGCTGGCCGCCATCCTCTCCAATGCGTCCGAGGCAATGGATCACAAGGGCACGGTTCATATCTCCGTTGGCAACACGGTGGTAACACCCGAGCAGTGTCTCAACCACCAGGGGCTTACTCCCGGTCCACGGGTGTTGCTGCGCATCACCGACAGCGGCAAGGGCATGGATGACATGACCCTGACGCGGGTCTTCGAGCCCTTTTTCACCACAAAATTCCAGGGCCGTGGACTGGGCATGGCCGCAGTGTACGGCATTGTTAAAAAACACGGCGGCTACGTGGCCGTGGCATCGGAACCCGGCCAGGGCACAACGGTGTCCATCTACTTACCCCGCGCCGAGATGCCCCCCAGGGCCGCGGAACAGCGCCCCCCCCACCCAACCCAGCGCACCGGCACCGCGCTTATCGTCGAAGACGAGCAACTCGTCATGGAGGTCAACCGGGCCATCGTGGAAAAGCTGGGCTATCGCGTGCTGGAAGCCAAATCGGGCAATGAAGCCCTGGAGGTTGCCCGCAACCACTCCGGCATTATCGATTTCGCACTGCTGGACGTAATCCTGCCCGACATGAGCGGCAACCAGATCTACCCCAAGCTGATGGCCATGATCCCCGCCCTCAAGGTGATCGTCTGCAGCGGCTACACCCTCGACGGCCCCGCGCGCGAAATCCTCGATGCCGGCGCGGAAAGCTTTCTGCCCAAACCGTTCACGGTGGCTGCATTGGCCAATACATTGGATCGAATTTTTGAATCCGATGGCGTCGCTGGGGGATGATCAGTTTCCGCGGTGGGCAAACAGCTTTGACAGCCTCGCGATCCGGCGCGATCGCGCCGGGTGCCGCCCTGAGAATGCCAACGCGGGCGTCATAACGGTCGATCATAATCAGCCGGCCCTCTGAATTGAATCGCTATCCCGCAGTGCCGGTCCATGTGGCATGGATCATCTTCATCCAAGGATATCAAAGTTTAAAATTCCAAGTCATCAAACATAACGACTGATCAACGTCCAGATGGACGATCTCATCCTCAATGTTTCAACCGTTGGGAATTCCGACGACAGGCCGGATGCCTCTCCATTCACTCTGTCCGTGCTGCTGCTCCTGCCGTGATGAAACGAGCTGACCGCGTGGACGGAAATAGGGTTTTACCCAGGCAAATGTAGGATAAGCCTTGTTGTGCCAGACTGAAGTCTCTGTTAGCTTTCCCATAAGGCCGATGCAGGCGAAATGGCGGCAAGAAAGGAGGGATGCGCCGACCAAAGAATAATGAGCGGAGAGGATTCATTGGTAGAAGCCTATCGTTTCAAAACAAACATGATGACAAAAAAGGAAGGCCTTCAAAATGAAAACAGCAAGAAAAATATTACCCCTGATGCTTACTCTGGCAGTGTTATTCTTCTTTGCCGCCTGTGACACCGGTTCCGGCACCGGAAACACCTACGATATCGGCAGCAGCGCCGCGGGCAGCGGCATCAGTTCGGCGCGTGTTTTCGTGCCTGCCGGTACAAACGTAACGGGCGCGGCCACCGTATCCGGTGGTTTTACCAATAATAAGGAGCAGTTTTACTGGCTGGCGGAAAAACTCCAGGCCGGCGGCATCATCGCCATGGCCATCAGTGCCTCGAACAACTCCT
This sequence comes from Desulfatitalea sp., assembly GCA_018224505.1. GTDB lineage: Bacteria > Desulfobacterota > Desulfobacteria > Desulfobacterales > Desulfosarcinaceae > Desulfatitalea. The sequence continues at coordinate 7,447 of JAGTVD010000567.1, forward strand.
CGATCTCCGGTTATGAAAGAGCCCACCGGGACGGCGTAAGCCTTCTGGCCAGCGAGAACAGCAACTCCCGCAGCAGCATCAACGGGCGGGTCGGTAAACGCGGCATCATGGGCTTCTCCATGGGCGGCGGCGCGGTGATCAACCTGGGCACCCTGGCAGGTGTCGATGCGGTCGTGGCCATGGCGCCCTACAGCCCCAGCACCCCCAGCCGGAACCACAACGCGGCCACCATGATCCTCACCGGCACCAGCGACACCACGGCGCCGGCCCGCATGGGAGAAGGGGCATACGACAGACTGCCCTCCAGCACCCCGCGGCTGTATGCCAGCCTGAGAAGCACCAGCCACATGTACTGGATGAACAACAGTCGCCCGGGCAGCGAGGCCGATTTCATCGTGGCATGGGCACAGCACTACCTCAACGGCGACCAAGCGGCCTATAATGTGTTCTCCCGCGGCGCCGGCAGCGGTATGACCAACTACAAGTTCAATCCGGGCAGCGGCGGCAACGGCGACACCCCCCCGGCCGGTTGCAACTGATAGGTCCAGGGTCGGATTCAACGGACGGATCGTAACCATCCCCCAATCCGCCTCAAATGAATAACCCGCCGTATACCGGGAGGAGGTCTCACGGCCTCCTCCATTTCACCCCAATGTGGATCCGCACGATCTGCCCGAATGAGCTGAGGATGTGTCGTCCCGAGATTGCACACCCTTGGCTTTTACACAGGCCCCCCAAGCAAAATTCAATGGAGCAAAAACGATGCATTTAAATAAACGAGCAATACTGCCGCTGGCGATTTTAGCCATCCTGGGAATTGTCCTGTTCGCGGCATGGTCTCAAACAAAAGGCAAGGCAGATGCAAACCCCTCCGCACCGGTGGCCATGGTCAACGGTGCGCCGATTGCCCTGGCAACGCTGGAACGAGAGATGCGCAAGACCCGGGACGGGTATGCCATGCAGGGACTCTTTCCGGACGATGATCAGCTTGACGCGTTGCGGCAGGAAACACTCCAACGCCTGATCGAAACGGAACTGCTCTGGCAACAAAGCGTCAAGCAGGAGATCGTCGTGACCGAAGAGGCGGTGGCGGCCGAATTGGAGGAGATGAAACGGCAGCACGTTAACGAGGCCATATTCGAAGGGGTGCTCAAAAGCGCCAACATTACCATGGCGGAATTGCTGCCCCTGATCCGCAAGGATCTGACGATCCGGGCCTTTGTGGAACAGGAGATTGCCGCCACAATCACCGTTTCAGCCGATGAGAGCGAATCTTTTTATCAAAACAATCCCCAACATTTCGAGGAACCGGAACAGATCAGGGCCAGTCAAATATGCATTCTTCTGGAACCGGAGGCCTCAGCCGCGGAAAAGCACAAGGCGCATGAGGCCATCGAGATCCTACAGCAACGCTTGGCGCAGGGCGAATCTTTTGCGGCGCTGGCGGAGGAGGCATCCCATTGCGGCGGAATCGACAGCAGCGGTGATCTGGGCTTTTTCACCCG
>JAGTVD010000568.1 GCA_018224505.1 Desulfatitalea sp.
ACGGGTAGCTTCCGTTGACCGCCGACAACACCCGCCGGGCGACCGGTTCCATGGTTGCCGTGTCGATCAGCAGCAGGTACTGGGTGCCGGCGGAAGCACCGGGGTCGGGCAGTACCGCCACCGTTACTGGCACGGTCACTGTGTTGGCCGCGGTTTCGAACACGAGGGTACCGGTATGGAGCCCACCGCCCTGGCCGGCCGCCAGCAGGGGACGATCGACCGCCACCTGGTATGGGCCAAACCCATCGTCGTCTGTTTCCGCTGTCGACGCGATGGTCAGCCAGTCCGGGCCACTGTGGATTTCGACGGCCAGGTCGCCGCTGCCTGCCTTGCGCAGAAACAGCCCGGCGGTATCGGCGGCGGCCGCCAAATGCAATGCCCGGGGAAGCACCGTTAAATGGGCCTCCGGGGGATCGTTCCGGGCGGCCGTCACGGCGGCATAGGCGTCGATGAGCCCATGACCGTAATAGGCGTCCGTGCCGTCCGGGGCCAAATCGGCGATGACCTGCCCGCTGGCGATATAGCCGTCCAGCTCAGCGGGGCTCAATCCGGGCCGCAGTGCTTTCATCAGGGCCGCCACGCCGGACATGTGGGCGGCGGCCATGGAAGTACCTTGGTAGTAACCGTATCCATGGGTGAGGGTGGCGCCGGCATCACTGCCGAGGGTGCTCAGAATACCGTCGGCGTAACTGTCCGGTTGGCTGTCGGTGTTCATGTCGCCCCCCGGAGCGGACAGGGTGATCAGGTTGCCATAATTGGCGTAGTAGGCCCGCCGGGCGAAGGTGTCCACGGCGGTGACCGAGATCACTTCCGGGTAGGCGGCGGGGTAATAAGGCGTATTGGTGGCTTGATTGCCGGCAGCGGCGATAAGGATCACCCCGGCATCGCGGGCCTCCCGCAACGCCAATTGAAGGATTTCAGAGCTGCCCTGGCCGCCGAAACTCATGTTAATGATATCCGCCCGCGGATTCGCCCCAGCCAGAATCAGATTGCCGTCGTCATCCAGAAGTTCTAATCCGGCCGCCCAGCGGATGGCTTTGGCGATATCGTTATCGTTGCCGCCATCCGGTCCCAGCACACGCACCGGCATGATCCGGGTGGCGCCCCCCACCCCGGCCACGCCCTCGTCATTGTCGAAAGCGGCGGCGACGATACCGGCTACATGGGTACCGTGAAAGCTGCTGTTACCGGCGGCACCGTCGCCGGGATCATGCGGATCGTTGTCGCCGTCCACGAAATCATACCCCGCCACCCACTTATTCTTCAAATCGGGATGATCTAGCAACGCCCCCGTATCGAGCACGGCCACGATCACACCGGCATCCCCCCGGGTGACGCCCCACGCTGCCGGCAGTTGGATCAAATCCAGATGCCACTGGAGGGGATAGAGCGGATCGTTGGGTTCGAAAAGCGGTCGGCGGATATAGTTGGGTTGGGCATGCCGGACATCGGGCCGGGATTGCATGGCCTGGACCAGACGCAAGGTCGCCTGCTGCCATCGCCGACGTTCGATTTCGATTGCCATGGATCGACCGCCGTCGGAAGACTTCGACTGCCCTCCATTGAGACGCTCCGGGCGCTTTCCCATATTGTCGTCGCGCAACCGCAACCAGCCATTGCGCGACGCCCCGACGACCCGGAGGCCGCTATCCCGAATGGCGTTGGCCATGGCGGCGCCCCGGCGCCTGTCGCCGTCCGACGCCATCTGGACCAGCACCTCCCCGGGCACGAAGTCGGCCGTGGCCTCCAACCCGGTGTCGTGCACCATGGCGGGTGTCACGTCCAGAATCAGCCGGTAGATGGTCGCACCGTGGACCGCCCGCACCTCGATGTAGTAATCACCGGCCACATCGACCACCAGGGCGGCGGTTTGGGCCACATGTGACAATTCGGCCAACGGGGCGCCGGTGTCGTCCGGGCTGTACAGATAAAGCGCTACCCGGGCCAGGTCGGGCGCGGTGCCATCGGGCAGCGCCAGGCGAATGCGGGCATGGGCGGGCAGGTCATCGACCCTGAAAAAGTGGCTGCGACCCGATTGGGCGTCGGCATCCACAAAGCCCCCGAGAAGCACCGGCGCCCGGAGGGTCTGGGCCGAACCGAAGTTGTTGTTGGTTCCCCGGGCCACCGCGTTGCCGGCCGCGCTGTAGATGGTGCCGCTGACAGTATAAGTTAAAGCGGGCGCATCGCCGCCGCCACCGCCACCGCCGCAACCCCATATCAGGCCCAAAAAAAGGCCCATCAGAATAAAGGGCAACCATTTTGGCAATGCAGAGCGGAACACTGATGCGCGTTGGACAAAAACGCCGCGCGCATACAAATCATCCGAAATGGTTGCCGCAAGCGGGACAAGGGGATTGGTCTTCGATTGCACGCTGATGTCCCTTTTGACGCGATCATGCGCCTTGATGGCGGCACTGGCATTGAAGGCTTGATTGAGGTGCATAGACATCCGAGCAGCCTGGACGCAACGGGTGTCGGCGGCCTGTGCGGAAGGAGAGAAGACCTTTTGCGCGAGCCCGGACTACGGTTCACATGACCTCGACGCGAACCACAAACGTACGCGGGCACCCATGCGCCCGCGTACGAACCTACACGAAGAGAAGAATGCCCGCCTACTTGCTGTCGTAGGTATAGACGCCTTTGCCGGTTTTGCGGCCGTACCGCTTTGCCCTGACCAGTTTTTTCAGTAATGGCGCCGGCCGGTATTTGTCACCCAGTTCCGTGTGCAGCCCTTCGATGACATGCAGCAAGGTTTCCAGCCCGATGAGATCAGCCAGTGCCAAGGGTCCAATGGGGTGATTACATCCCAAGACCATGCCTTTGTCAATATCCTCGGGGGTGGCGATACCCTCATCGAGGGCGTAGAAGGCCTCGTTGAGCATGGTGCAGAGCAGCCGGTTGACGGCAAAGGCGGGGGCTTCGTTCACCACGATGATCTCCTTGCCGATGGATGCGCCCCAGGTTTTGGCCGCTTCCAGCGTTTCTTCGGAGGTTTCGTGCCCCTTGATGATTTCCAGCAGGCGCATGACCGGTACGGGATTGAAAAAGTGGGTGCCGATGAACCTGTCCGGCCTCCGGGTGGCAGCGGCGATTTCCGTGATGCTCAGACCCGAGGTGTTAGTAAAAAAAAGACAGTCGGGCGAAACGATTTTCTCCAGTTCCGTAAACAACGCGATTTTGGGCGCGAGCACTTCAATGATCACTTCCACCACGATGTCCGCTTCCCGTGCGGCAGTGGCCAGATCGAGCACGGGGGTGATGCGCCGCAACACCGCATCCATCTCCTCCTGGGTGCTTTTCCCTTTCTCCACCGCCCTGGAGAGGTTTTTGCGGATGATGCCCATGCCATTGTCGACAAACCGCTGTTCGATATCCCGCAGGGACACACTGTATCCCGCCTGGGCGCAGATCTGGGCAATACCGCTGCCCATCAAACCGGCGCCGATCACACAAATGTTCTTTTTCTCCATCGCTGCACGATCCTTTCTGTCCTGAAGGGGTTAATTGATATCAGTCGTTCAATGCCTTTATGTTTATCAACCTGGAAAAAAGTTAGAAGGCGCAGCAATGTCGGTGGGCCCCTCCTTGTCCGGCGTACCGCCGGAACGAAGCAGGACCTGCATCGCAGGGCATGCGTATCGAAGGCGATTGCAAGTGAACATGGATCGCAAACAGAAACTGAACGCAATTAATTGTGTCCGCAGACATGCCCACAAAACAGCTGCGAAGTCAATGGCCGGGCAGTGATTCCACAAGGCTATCGCACATCGCCACATAGACAAACGCAGGTGAAGCGTGTGGATGGTGAGCCGGTGATCCCGGCCGGGGGTGGTGGTGCTTTAGTCCTGTAGCAATGCACCGTTTGGGGAGATGGGCATGCTCAGCTCACGCTGCTGCCTCGATGACGGTAGCGTTGCCCGGCGGGCAGGATGGTTTTGCGCAGGCGGATCGATTTGGGGGTGACTTCCACCATTTCGTCCTCCCGGATGAAGTGGATGGCCCACTCCAGCGTCATGGGTTTCACAGGGGCGAGGATCACGTTTTCATCGTGGCCGGAGGCCCGCATGTTGGTGAGCTTTTTTTCCTTGCACGGATTGGCGTTCA
>JAGTVD010000569.1 GCA_018224505.1 Desulfatitalea sp.
GCATGCAATCACCCCGCGCAAGCGCCACACCCCGATTGACACCGTGGCCAATCCTGTGTAAGCAGTAACGCGTCTTTTCCTGCATGATCCATGCGTCAGACAAACATACCGCGGCCTGATGGCCTGCAACGGGGAACGAATGAAACTCTCAATTCGCTGGGCGCTGATCCTCGGTTTTTTGGGCCTCATCTGGGGTACCCAGATCATTATTACCTCCTCGACCTATCTCTCATCGGAAAAAGTGTTGCTCCGCCATGCGCGGGATATCATGCAGAACATCGCCGACCTGACCATGGTGCAGTCCCGCAATCATCTCTCCCTGGCCCAGGGTGCGGCCCACCTGACCGAACGGCTGATCTCATCGGATGTGGTGGGCAGCGATCAACGCCATTGGGCGGCTCTGGAAAACTACTTTCTCGAACAACTGGCCATCTATCCCCATTTTGCCGGCATTTATGTCGGCATGCCCAACGGCGATTTTTTTGATGTGCGGCGCAATGCCGCCCACAGTCCCGACGGCTTTCGTACCAAGATCATTTCCCATTTTGACAACCGGCGGGAAACAAGACTGATCTGGCGCGATGCCCAAAACCGGTTTGTCACGGAAGAGACGGACGCCGAGGACACCTATGACCCCCGCCAACGGCCCTGGTTCCAGCGGGCTCTGGCGCAAAACAGCATCGTATGGACCGACCCCTATATCTTTTTCACCTCCCAAAAGCCCGGCATCACCATCGCCGGCCCCATATACATCCAGCCCGACCAACTCCAATCGGTGGTGGGCGTCGACATCGAAATCGACGAACTCTCCCTGTTCATTGGAAATTTGCGCATCGGAAAGAACGGAAGCGCCTTCATGCTCAATGACAACGGCGATGTGGTGGCATTCCCCGATCTTTCCCAACTCACCCACGAGGAAGGTACCCAAAGCGGCCACCTGCGGCTGGTGCGCATCGATGAACTGGATGATGCCATCAGCCAGTCGGCCTTTGAGGCGATCCAGTGGGAGTTCAAAACCGATGGCCGGCTCTCCCTGCCGGCACCGCGATTCGCACGCTTCGTCCACCAGGGCGAAGCGTATCACGCCATGTTCGCCCCCTTTGCGGACACCCAATGGCCCTGGATCATCTGCGTCTACCTGCCCGAAAGCGACTACCTGGGCAACCTGCAGGCCAACCGGCGCCACAACCTGTTGATCACCATCGCCCTGTCCATACTGGCCACGCTGATCGGGCTGCGCCTGGCGCGGGGCATCATCCGCCCGCTGGCCGGACTGGAAAAGGAAGCCCTGGCCATCAAGCAGCAGGATCTGTCCCAACAGTACGACACCCGGTCGGCGTACAAAGAGATTCAGGAGACGGCCAATTCATTTGCGCGGATGAAAGAGGCGTTGCGGGACAGCGAGGAAAAGTACCGCGGCATATACGAAAACATCCAGGACATCTACTACGAAACAACGCTGGATGGGCGCATCCTCGAGGTCAGTCCATCGGTGGGCAATGTATCCCTGTATACCCGCGAAGAGCTTATCGGCGCGCCCCTGGAAGCCCTCTACGAAGACCCCCAATCTCGAGAAGCCTTCATGCAAACCATCCTTGCGGATGGCAAGGTCAATGACTACGAGCTGCGGCTGAAGGGAAAAGCGGACGACACGTTTTACTGCTCCATCAACGCCACCCTCAAACGGGATAAAGAAGGCAAACCATTCAAGGTCGTCGGGTCACTGCGGATCATCAATGACCGCAAAAATGCCGAGTTGGAGCTGCAGCGCTACCAAACCCAGCTCGAAAACCTGGTGCAGGAGCGCACCCACGACCTGGAGCTTTCCAACGCCCAACTGCGCCACGAAATCGAGACCCGCAAGGCCAAGGAAGAAGAGCTGCGCAACAGCGAAGAAAAGTATCGTTCCATCATTACCAATATGGACAACGGCTATTACGAAATGGACCTGGGGGGCCACCTGACCTTCTTCAACGACCCCCTGGTGGAGCTGTTGGGTTACGAACGAGAGGAAGTCCACGGTCTCTATTATCGCCGCTTCATCCCCCCCGAGCAGGCCGAGGCCATGAAAGAAAAGTACGCGATCATCCGGCGCACGGGAATACCCGAGAAGCTTTACCGATACGATATCATCCGCAAGGACGGTTCACAAAAGACGGTGGAGGCTTCCGCCGCGCTGATCACCGACCGCAACGGTGAGATCGTCGGCTTCCGGGGAGTGGTGGCAGATATCTCCGAGCGGCTAAACGCCGAACAGGAGAAACGACGCATCGAGGCCCAATACCAGCAGATCCAGCGCCTTGAAGGTATCGGCACCCTGGCCGGCGGCGTGGCCCACGACTTCAACAACCTGTTGATGGGCATCCAGGGAAATGTTTCTCTGATGCTGCTGGAGATCCCCCCCGGTCATCCCCATTTCGACAAGCTGAAAAACATCGAGGCCTGCGTGACCGGCGGCGCCGATCTCACCCGGCAACTGCTCGGCTTTGCCCGGGGCGGCAAATACATGGTCAAACCACTGGACCTGAACCAACTGGTGCTGCGCACCACCGGCATGTTCGGCCGGACCCGCAAGGAGGTTCAGATCATCCAGGGGCTCGAGGAGGGCGTCTGGAACGTCATGGCCGACCAAAGCCAGATTGAACAGGTGTTGCTCAACTTGTGCATCAATGCCTGGCAGGCCATGCCCGACGGCGGCAACATCGATGTGACCACCGAAAATATGGTGCTGAAGAATTCGGCGGCCAGCCACATCGGGATAGCCCCCGGTCGATATGTCAAAGTTTCCGTGACCGATGCGGGCGTCGGCATGGACGCCGCCACCCAGCAGCGCATTTTCGAACCTTTCTTCACCACCAAAGAGATGGGCCGCGGCACCGGGCTGGGGCTGGCTTCGGCCTACGGTATCATCAAAAACCACGACGGCGCCATCGATTTCATCAGCCGGGAAGGTCAAGGAACCACCTTCTTTTTCTATTTGCCCACAACGGATGCCAGCCCCGAGGCAGCGGACGCCGCCACCGAACCACCACCCCACGGATCGGGCACCATCCTGCTGGTGGATGATGAAGAGATGGTTCTCACGGTAAACCAGGCCATGCTGGAAAAACTGGGCTACACCGTGCTCCCGGCATTAGGCGGCCGGGAGGCCCTGCGCATTTTCGACCACGCACGACCACCCATCGACCTGGTCATTCTCGATATGATCATGCCCGACATGGGCGGCGGCGTGGTATTCGACCGACTCAAGGAGCGCCGATCGGACATCAAAGTGCTGCTGTCCAGCGGTTACAGCCTCAGCGAACAGGCCGAGGAGATTCTGATGCGCGGCTGTGCGGGGTTTATCCAGAAGCCGTTCAACATGGACCAGCTCAGAATGAAAATCCGGGATGTGCTCGGCAAATAGTGCTCAGGCAATCAGCAACGTCCAATATCCATGCAACTCGCGGTCCAGTTGACGGGCCGCGGGCAGGCAGCGGACAAGCGCCTCCCAAAACTGTCGACTATGATTCTTGATGCGGGTGTGCATCAGTTCATGCATCAGCACGTAATCGACCACCGGATCGGGCAACTGCACCAGACGCATGTTCAGGCTGATGTTGTTTTGATGCGAGCAGCTGCCCCAGCGGGTTTTCTGGCGGCGCACCGACACCCGGTTGTATGCAAAGCCATGCAGGTCCGCCAGTTGAGCCAGGCGTCGAACGAGAATGCGACGGGCGTCATCCGGGTCCGGGCACGGCATTGCCCGGCCATCGCGGATCTGTTGTTCGACCATCGCCATGCGCCCCAGGTGCTTTCTGATCCAGGGCGCTTTGGCCGCCGCCACCGTCAGCGCATGCTGAAACGACACCCCCAGCGGAACGGCAATGCGGACCCCCTTGAAAGGCCGGACCGACAAATTAACACGCTTGGCGCGCGCACTGCGCTCTATCAGAACATCCCCGATGCCGGCAACCCGGATGGTCTTCGATTGGGTGGTCATTTCACCTTCATCCTCTTGCCTGATGGGGTATCCGTAGGGTATGCTGCACGTAACACACTCCGAACTGCCTGGACAGCCTATAGCCCTATTTACGGGAGGCTGTCAAAGCGGCTCCGGGCAAATGCAGGTATGATTCAGCATCCAAGACAGGATAGTTGCGGGAGAAAGCCAATGCAACACCTCCTTATGCGCTTTGACCCATAACCATTCCCCCCGGACGATCGTTACGTATATTGGGTCCTGCCCACCATCACGGTGCAGAAGGGAGCAACCGCTATCATGATCCGATCCAGGGCCGCGCGCGTGTCGCTGTTGTACGTCCTTTTTGGCGCGTTGTGGATTCTTTTGTCCGACCAGCTCATCGCCTGGGTGGCCACTCCCTTTCCAGCAGCGGTCCTCACACAGCTGCAGACCGTCAAGGGGTGGTTCTTCGTTGCTACCACCGGCCTGTTGCTCTATCTGATCCTCAAGCGTGAAATCGGCCAGTTGGAAGCCTCCAAGCAATCCCTGGAAGAAAGCAACCAACGGCTTATCAGCATCCGGAAACGACTGGAAGCTTTTCAAAA
>JAGTVD010000570.1 GCA_018224505.1 Desulfatitalea sp.
GCTGACCGGCATCGATCCACGATCTTTGTCCATTGAAACGCTGGAATATCCGCCCGACTGCTTCGCATCCATCTGCGAAACACTGGATTTGTCGGTCTGCGTGGATGTGGGGCATGTTCTGCGCTATGGATACAACCTGGATGCGGTTTGGCAGCGATTTGCCTCCCGGGTGACCATTGTTCATTTGCACGGCGTCCGAGATGGTCAAGACCATCTCGCCCTGGACAACCTGCCTGATACGCCAAGGCGCCTCATCCAGAAGGTGCTCGCGGGTTTCGGCGGCACCGTCTCCTTGGAGGTGTTCTCTTTTGAGAAACTTCGGGATTCCCTGACCTGCCTGGCCGAAATGATGCTTTCCGCAGGAAGACGTTAGGGGCCATGTACTAATCTATTCTGCGGGAATTTTCTCCGTTTCGCCAAGCCTGCCGGCTGTTGATGACCGCTTCAGCATCAGAAGTGCGGTGTCCCTTGACCGGATATCCGTTAACGGCGCCTGATGCGTTCGACAATGAAATCCACATTGGACTCGATGGCGCCCGTTTTTTGATGAACCTGCACGACACCGGCATCGGTACTGAGAACGATGCTTTCCACGGAATCCAGCGTGGAGGCAATTCGGGCTTCCATGGCCTGCGCTTCAACCAACTGTCCGCTGATCCGTACAAGCAAAACCGTGAGAAGGACAAGCCAGAGAATAATGAGGATTGTCCGCCACTCTTTTTTAACCAATTGCATCGTTGCACTCCTGAATGGGTGTTGAAATGACCTGCCGCACAAGCACTTGCAAGCCTCCATCAGCTTGTTTTTTCTGGAGGCCATGCATAACGGTTTCCAGAGTGGTTGACAAGCTTTTTTCAGCATCCGGGTTGATATCCTACTGAATATATGGTATTTACAATATCAAAATGGCCCACACTGGCACCAGGTCGCAAACAGCCTGCCGATTCACCGCACTCCAGCCGGCAAATCGGTCAATGATGGCACCCGGTTCGGCCGACGCACCAACACCCTAACACCATCGGACAGATGGCTTCAAAAAGGCACAGGAAGCACCGCAATAATGATAAGTTTCGCTTGACCGGCCAATTATCATTTTCCAATCGACCACAGCGGGGGACGCCATGGGCACCAATCCGACGAATGACAACCAGCCTGAACGCAGATCCGAACACCGCTCCATTGACCAACGCTATTACAGTGTCCAATTTACGACGGAAGGCCTGGGCAACTTTTACCAGTTCAAACTCTGGAATGTCTCCCCCAAAGGCATGTGCATTCTTGTGAAGGAAGATTCGGCGGTGCTCGAACACCTGGCGGTGGGCGACACCATTGACATGACCTACTATCTTACGGATGGCAGTGGGGAAAGTGAACGGCTGAGAACCGAGATCAAACACATCACCCGGAATGACAACGGCCGGTTCCGCGGCCATTGCCTGGTGGGTTTGGCCATAGCGTAATCCCTCTATTCAGAACGATTGTCATGAATAGACCCACCCGATTGGAAGGGGTGGATATTTGACAACCCCGGGCTTGGGCAGAATGTGTTCCTGGCCAACCGCCAGCCAGTTGAAATCCGGATTGATTTCCCGCAATTTCCCATCATCGGGCGGCCGCGCATGATTGGTGTAGGCATAGCTGACCCTGAAAAGGCACACCGCTTTTTTCCCCTCACGCGCCACCACATAATTCTTTTTGAAAGTGGGCATCGAAATGCTGTTAACGGTGGTCAATTGCTGCATCTCATCCTCGGACAAGAGTACCAGCACCGATTTAGTCACCCCCCGTTCGGAGATCCGGATCAAGGCACGTGATTCACTGCTGCCGACGTATACCGTGGATATACATGGTACCCGCTTGAGGTACTGGGCAGCAACGATGGCGGCGGTGCGACGCCCGCCCACCATGACCGGAACGCCATAATATTCAAAGTATTTTCTTTGCACCAACTCCGCGTACTGATCGCCCTTTTCATAAATATCCTTGGAAATATAACGCAGCCCCTGGGCCATATCTTCGGCCGCCTCGGCAATGGGCCAATCGATGCGCACATGAAAGTGGGAGACCATATAACGATTTTTCAGATGACTTGTCGGGTCCCGCTGGATCAGCAAGGCATAATCCACCGGCAGAAGGACCTTGATGAAATTATAGAAATGGGCGGAGTCGATATACTTCTGGTTGCGGTCAAATGTGTCGGGCAGGGGCAGGATCTTTGTGTGGAGCAAGTTACTTTTTGTGGTCTTGTTAAGGTCGAAAAAACGAATATACTTTTTATACCGGGCCGGGATCGTATCTTCAACGAAGATGACCAGAAATGCATTTTGCGTTTCGTGTTCGATGCTGGGAATCCGCGCACGGGGCTTGAGTTCTCTCTTCTCAACAAACGGATAGGGGGTGCCGTCCTTCAGAAACCTATCATACGACTGCATCAGGGCGTAGTCGAGCATGAACTGATCCAAATCATCACGCAACAACTCATAGTATGACCGACGCAACCGGTTGAGTTGGCTGAGTTCTTCTCTTACGCTCCAGTATGCCAATGGCATCCCCCCGTTGTCACTGTTTTATTCTGGTTCGCACCGAACTGGTTGGTTTTGTTCTAATCTTTAGCACCAAACAGGGTTGCCGTCAAACACTGCGATCCGTCAAAGCCGCAACGCCCGGCAGCACTTTGCCTTCCAGATACTCCAGTGACGCACCGCCTCCCGTGGAGATGTGGGTGATCTGACTGGCCACGCCCGCTTTTTCAGCTGCAGCCGCGGAATCACCGCCGCCTATCACTGTCACCGCGCCATCATCGGTCATTTGAGCCAGCAGGCGGGCGATCTCGAAGGTGCCGTGCGCCGTCTCCGGAATCTCGAACACCCCCATGGGACCATTCCATACCACGGTGCGCGCGTCTTTCAGTGCTGCCCGAAATGCGGCAATCGTTTCGGGGCCGATATCCAGACCGGCCGCCCCGGCGGGAATATGCCCCACGGCGACAGTTTTTAGCCCCTCAACCGTACCGGCACCAATGTCGAAACGTTCACTGACACGGCAGTCAACGGGCAGCGCGATTTTGTCCGGGGCACTCTTGATCAGTTGTCTCGCCATGTCGATGCGATCGGTTTCCAGCAGGCTGCGCCCCACCTCCATACCCATGGCGTGCAGGAAAGTAAAGGCCATGCCGCCGCCAATCAGCAATCGATCCACCTTGGGCAGCAAGTTCTGAATGACATCGATTTTGCCGGAAATTTTCGCGCCGCCCAGTATGGCCACAAACGGATGCTCCGGAGCCTGCACCACACGGTCAAGATAATCAAGCTCCTTCATCATCAGATAGCCTGCCACACAAGGCTGTATAAATTTCGTCACCCCTTCGGTGGATGCATGGGCCCGGTGAGCGGTACCGAAGGCATCGTTCACATAAATATCGCCCCATTCGGACAACTGCTCGGCAAAATCGGAGGCATTCTTCTCTTCACCTTTGTGAAAACGAAGATTTTCCAGCAGTAAAACTCGACCCGCTGCCAGATCTGCAACGGATTGCCGGGCCTCTTCGCCCACGCAGTCACGGGCAAACGCCACTGATTGTCCCAAGTGGCCGGAAAGGCTTGCAGCGCAGGGCTCCAGGGAGAACTCTGATTGCGGCTCTCCCTTGGGCCGACCCAAATGGGACATCAGAACCAACCGCCCGCCCTGTTCGAGAATGTAGCGAATCGTCGGCAATACCGCTCGAATACGATTGTCGTTGGTGACTTTGCCCTGCTTGAGCGGCACATTGAAATCGACACGCATCAGCACCTTTTTATCCTGCAAGGACACATCTTCAATGGTCATTTTCGCCATGGCACTCCTCCTGTATGCTTTTTCTTTGACGGGCGATGTTTTTTTTCTGGGACCAGCGTTGAAAAAAACCGATGACCCCGCCCCGGTAGGCCCGGTCGACCATCTCCTCTCGAACGCGCCATCCACGGCCTCCGCCCATGGCCGTGCGCAGACATGGGGTTTTATGGGCACATTGCATGCATGACTCAGGTGTGACGCGCAACCCATCCGCACCCAAAGGGAATACGCTGTCGAGGTCGCTGAAACAATCGGGCCTGTCGGATGACGCGCTCACGGTGATGTTCTCCTATTGCAACTGTAACGCCCTGCGAGTGCCATTAATCCTCGTCCAACTCGTTTTTCAGGTCCCGCGTCATCAGTTGATACACGGCCTCTTTAGGGGCCAGATTTTCGTATAGAATGCGATAAACCGCATGGGATATGGGCATCTCCACGCCCAAACGCAGGGACAGGTTGTAAACGGACCGGGCTGTTTTGACGCCTTCGGCCACCATGCGCATCTCTTTGAGCAGCATTTCGAGTTGCATGCCCTGACCAATGCGCTTGCCAATGGTGTGGTTACGACTGACATCGCCGGTGCAGGTCAGCACCAGATCCCCCACGCCCGCCGAACCGGTGAAGGTGCGCGGATTGGCTCCCATGGCACGCCCCAGGCGACGAATCTCGGTCAACCCCCGGGTGATCAGCGCAGCCCGGGTGTTGAGCCCCAAGCCGAGGCCATCCACTATTCCCGCCGCAATGGCAATCACGTTCTTCACCGCTCCGCCGAGTTCGACACCCATCACGTCATCGTTGGTGTAAACCCGAAAAGCCGGCGTGGCAAAAACAGCTTGTACGTCCTGGGCACAGGCCGGTTCGCGAGCGGCCACGGTTACTACCGTAGGCACCCCCAGCGCCACCTCACGGGCGAAGCTGGGCCCGGATAGAACGGCCAGACGATTTTCATCAAGCCCCGGAAGGGTCTCCCGGATAACGCCGGACATGGTGAGCAAGGTCTCGTTTTCAATGCCCTTGCTGGCGGAAACCACCGTGGCGCCGCCTTCCAGATGTCCTGCCATGGCCGTGGAGACGGTCCGCATCACATGGGAAGGCACCACTATAAGCACCAATTCCTTGCCGCGCACCGTGCGGCCGAGATCGTTGGTGGGATGTAGATTCTCCGACAGCCGCACCCCGGGCAAAAAAAGGGTGTTTTCTCGTGTTTCGGCGATCTGTCGGCACAAATCGGCTTCGAAAATCCACCAATCGATGGGATACCCCTTACCGGCTAGAAGATGCGCCAGCGCCGTACCCCAACTGCCACCGCCCAACACGCCGATGCGCTTATTCATATGTTCCTGGACCATCTATATCAAACCTCGGCGGGCGTTTCCCCGTTATCTTGTGCGTTATCTTCCCCGTTGTCTTCCCCGATGTCCAGGTCGTCCTCTTTTTCGGCGAGACTGGCGGCACTGACCACCCGTTCACCGGGCTCCATACCGATCAAGCGAACCCCCTGGGTGTTGCGACTGATCACAGAGATGGTTCCGACCGGCATGCGGATGATTTTACCGCGATCCGAAACCAGCATGACGTCGTCATCATCCTGGACGCCCATGATGCAGACCACCGCGCCATTGCGCTCGCTGGTTTTGATGGTGATCACCCCCATCCCGCCCCTTTTATGAACAGGGTATTCATCGATGGAGGTCCGCTTGCCATAACCATTTTCCGTCAACGCCAGCAGGGTCTGCCCGAAACGAACCACTTCCATGCCCACAATGCGGTCACCGGATGCCAGTCGCATGCCGCGAACCCCACGAGAAATACGGCTGCTCGAGCGGATGTCCGATTCGTGGAAACGGATCGACTTGCCCATGGCAGAGCCCAAAAACACGTTCTGGGTCCCGTCAGTGATGCGCACAGCGATCAGCTCATCCCCTGGCGCCAGTCCCAGGGCGATGATCCCGCCGGCCCGGGGACGGGAAAAGGCCATCATGTCCGTCTTTTTCACGGTACCGGCCTTGGTTCCCATGAGCACGTAGTGCCCTGGTGCGAAGGCGGGTACGGCCAATACCGTGGTCATGTGCTCACCCTCCTCGAAGTTGAGCAGGTTGACGATGGCCTTGCCACGGCTGGTCCGCCCGGCCTCGGGGATATCGTACACCTTGCACCAGTAGACCTTGCCCCGATTGGTAAAAAAGAGAAAGGTGTGATGCGTGGAGGCGATAAACATATGGGAGACGAAATCGGCTTCTTTCATCCCCATGCCGGTCTTGCCTTTGCCGCCTCTGTGTTGGGATTGGTAAAGGGTGATGGGGTTGCGTTTGATGTACCCGGAATTGGATATGGTCACCACCATATCTTCTTCAGCGATCATATCCTCCATGGTCAGTTCCCGTGTGGTGGAGACGATTTCCGAGCGGCGTGCATCCCCGAACTGTTCCTTGAGTTCGGTCAGCTCCTCTTTGATCAGTTCGAGCACTTTCTGCTCGCTGCCCAGAATTCCCTTGAAGTACTCGATATCCTTGAGTACCGCATGGTACTCCTCCACGATCTTGTCGCGCTCCAGACCGGTCAGCCGCTGCAACCGCATGTCCAAAATGGCCTGGGCCTGGATGGAAGAAAGGCGGAAGGCCGTCATCAATCGATCCTTGGCCTCGGGAGGCGTCTTGGATTGCCGGATCATTTGCACTACGGCGTCCAGGTTATCCAAGGCGACCTTCAGGCCTTCCAGGATGTGGGCCCGCTCTTCGGCTTTTTTCAGATCGTAGCGCGTGCGCCGGACAATGACCTCTTTGCGGTGGTCCACAAAGTGATGCAGCACCTGCTTGAGGGTCAGTACCTGGGGGCGTTGGCGAACAACGGCCAGGAAGATGATGCCAAAGCTGTTCTCCATCTGGGTGTGTTTGAACAACTGGTTGATCACCACACCGGCCACACCCCCCTTTTTGAGCCCCATGGCAATGCGCATGCCACGTCGATCCGATTCATCCCGCACATAACTGATGCCGTCGATGTGCTTTTCCTTCATCAGTTCGGCAATCTTCTCGATCAACCTGGCCTTGTTGACCTGGTAGGGAATCTCGTGCACCGCGATGGTTTCCCGTCCAGCACGGTCCACCTCGACTTCCAGGCGCGCCCGGATGCGAATAATACCGCGACCGGTGCGATAAGCCTCCTTGATGCCCGATGTGCCGTAAATGAGACCACCGGTGGGAAAATCGGGACCCGGCAGGTATTGCATCAGGCCATCGCAGGAAATTTCCGGGTCCTCGATCAAGGCGATTGTGGCGTCCACCACCTCGGAGAGGTTGTGCGGGGGTACGTTGGTGGCCATTCCCACGGCAATGCCCGAAGACCCATTGACCATCAATGTGGGCACCTTGGACGGCAGCACGGCGGGTTCGGTCATGGACTCATCGTAGTTGGCAACGAAATCGACCGTCTCCTTGTCCAGATCTTCCAGCAGCTGCTGGGCCAGACGTGTCATGCGCACTTCCGTGTAACGCATGGCAGCGGCCGGATCACCGTCCACGGAACCAAAGTTGCCCTGCCCGTCCACAAGGGTGTAGCGCATGGCAAAATTCTGGGCCATGCGGACAATGGTATCGTAAACCGCGGAATCGCCGTGGGGGTGATATTTACCGATTACATCACCGACGATGCGCGCCGACTTCTTATATGGTTTGTTGAAATCGTTTTTCAGTTCGCGCATGGCGAACAGCACGCGGCGGTGTACCGGCTTGAGCCCGTCGCGCACATCGGGCAGGGCCCGTCCGATAATCACACTCATGGCATAATCGAGGTAGGATTTCTTCATCTCCTTCTCGATGCTCACCATGGGCTGGGTGTCATTTGGGATCATTGCGTCACTTTCCATCCGAGCTCCATCCAAAAAGGGCCATTACTTGCCGGGCTCCACCAAACGCTGGTATTTGTCCCGGTAGATTTCAGCCATGGTTAAAAAGGCGGTGACGACCAGCGGTCCGTAGATAATGCCCAGGATACCGAACAGCTTCAGTCCACCGATAATCGAAAAAAATACCAGCAGTGCATGCATTTTCACCCGATGCCCCACCAGTTTGGGCTTAAAATAATAATCGATTCCACCCGACAGAAAGGCGTAGACGGCCAGGCAGATTACTCCCATGAGGACCTGGCCTTTGATGAACAGGTAAATCGCCGTCGGAATGAACACCGCACCGATACCCACAATGGGGATGAATGCCAGCAGGGTCATGATAACCCCCCACAGGAAGGCACGTGGAAAACCGAACGCCCAAAAAAGCAGTCCGCCACATATCCCCTGAATCAAACCGCTCAGCCCGTTGCCAATCAAAATGGCCCAGGACATCTCCTTGAATTTTTCAATCAGCATGCGATCCTGCTCCGGGGGCAGCGGCGACAGGTCGATGATGAAATTGATCAGCCGCTCGCCGTCCATCAACATAAAATAGACCACCAGCAGCATAAGGAAAAAATAGATCACAAAAGCCAAGGTGTTCGAGGCAATGGCTCGGGCCTGTTCATACAGGAAGAACCCCACGAAGCGTCCGATTTCAGACAACGTGCTTTTGATCTCGTCGCCGGTCAGGGCATAGTTGAAATTAGCCAGGATGGCATTGGCCCTGTCCAGAATTCGGGTATCTTGCATCAGTGCGTTGATCTGCTCGTTGATGGCAGCGCCACGGGCCATTTCATACAGGCCCAGGGCCTGCTGGGCCAGGCTGCCGACAAAAAAAACGATGGGCACCAGCAACAGCACCAGAATCAGGAAACAGATCACGATGGCGGCCAGGAAAGGCGGTATATTCAAAAGCCCTTGCAGCCAACGATGGGCGGGGTAGCAGATCCCACTGATCAGGGCACCCAACAACAGCACGGATAAAAACGGCCACAGGAGCCATCCGAGCAACAGGAAGGAACCAATGAAGCAGACGAGAAAAAACCATAGTATGGCGTTCTGGGTATTCACATCAAGCCACATATCCCGGGGCGTTTACGCTGGCGGACAGGTCAGAGCCACCCCATGGCGGACGCTCGCATGGACCACGCCCTGCAACGGGCGAACACCATTAAGCCCACGCCGCTTACGCCCGGCACATTCTCGCCGGATCGTATTGGATTTTAGGCCATCTTGTGGCGAATGCGAAATTCCGCACCGCCGAAGGGGGAATGTCCGGCGGTCAAAATAGGCGGCACTTAACGGCTGATCAACGCACCGGCGGTGATTAAAAGAAGTACCTCGTAAATCCACATGGCGGTCATGCTGTCGGTTGCCCCATAAATGATACCACCGCCGACAATGGCCGGCACGCCGCAGAAAATCAATATTGCCAATCGCCTGCTGATATCCATCGCAAGTTCCTGTATTCTGTCTGTATAAGGCCTATTCGCCCCACAAGAAAAACACCGGCATCCTACCCCATCGGCATGGCCGGTATAAACCCCGGATCTTTCGATACCGGAAGCGCCCCACTCCGATCAACGATGTAGCCGTATGTATCAATAACTGTCTTAAATGTAAAGTGAAAAAGCGGTTGCTACCAAGACAATCGCATGCAGCCATCTCAATAGACGCTTCGGGTCGGATGGTGAACCGCTGGTAC
>JAGTVD010000571.1 GCA_018224505.1 Desulfatitalea sp.
ATCCGACCATTGTCAACATTGTTTTCCAATCCACCCAGAGCTTCGTCAAAGTCATGCATCCGTGCCATCCATCCGTTGCCAGAACGCATCAACTCCGATAAATAAATAGGAGAAATCGTAGCCCCTATCCAAGGGGGCCGCAAAAGCAATGGAGTGCGTCGGAATGAATATTTCGGACTCGGGCGGCGAATTTGCCCTGATTCAGAGGCTCGCACGAATCGTTCCGGGTACGGACACCCGGGTTGTCAAAGGAATCGGT
This sequence comes from Desulfatitalea sp., assembly GCA_018224505.1. Lineage (GTDB taxonomy): Bacteria > Desulfobacterota > Desulfobacteria > Desulfobacterales > Desulfosarcinaceae > Desulfatitalea. The sequence goes on from JAGTVD010000571.1 coordinate 260, forward strand.
GATGATGCCGCAGTGGTGCAGGTGGCGCCTGCGCCCGCTCCATACTTGCTGATCACAACGGATATTTTGGTGGAAGATCGGCATTTCCGGCGCGCCTGGTCCAGCCCGGAGCATATTGGCGAGAAGGCGGCCGAATGCAATATCAGTGACATCGCCGCCATGGGGGGTGCACCGCAATGGATGGTGGTGGCCCTGGTTTTAAAGGCGACTGAAGAGGTGGATTGGGTCGAGGGCCTATATCGCGGATTGCACCGCTCCTGTCGTCGGCATGGTGTCACCTTGCTCGGAGGGGACACTACCCAGGGCCCGGTGGCCACCATCAGCATCACGTTGCTCGGATCGGTGGCACCGCACCATCTGCGCCTCAGGAGCCATGCCCGCCCCGGCGATCTTTTGCTGGTCACCGGACCGTTAGGTGGTGCTGCCGCGGCACTGGCCCTGCTTGAGGCAGGGCACACGCCATCCACTTATCTGATGGACAAGCACCGTACGCCGCATTGCCGTATGGATGTGGCCGGTCGCATTGCGTGCGTGGCACGGGCGATGATTGATATCAGCGACGGACTTGGATCGGAAGTTCACCACATTTGCGAGGCAAGTCAGGTGGGCGCTGAAATCGATGCATCGGCCATCCCTTTGCATCCGGATGTCCTGCAGGCGGCTCGCACGTTGGGGTGCGAGCCGCTAACCTGGGCGCTCAGCGGAGGCGAGGACTTTGAGCTGCTCTTTTCCATCGCACCGGAACGGATGGCGGAACTCGAGCAGGTGGGTTGCGCCATCCATCCTGTCGGACGCATCACCGCTCGGCAGGGCGGTGTGTTGATGATCGACCGGAATGGCCGAAGGTTGCCGTTGCCCGGCGGATACGATCACTTTTCCCGCGGGCCTGCGCATTCGGATTCAAACCAAGGCGAACGCAAGTAGTCCGGACAGGTCGGATTTGACACAACCTTGGAAAAAACAGAATGCCCGGGTTCGATTACGAGGCGCTGCCTGAGCCCGGCCGCTTGCGGGGGGCTCCCGAGCGACCGGAACGCCCGCCACGATCCGAACCGCGTGGGCCCCTGGGGCGCTGGCTGCGTTTGCGTCCGCGACCTGGGGGGACGACTTGAGAGCCATCGTCCCGGGATCTTGGTTTCCGCCTGGACGGCGGTGGTGGGGGCGGTGGCGTCAACCATCCTTCCTCAGGCTGGATGCACGGCAGCGGATGGCCGATCAGCGCCTCGATGGCGGGGATATAAAAACTGTCCTCCTCGTCTGCGAAACTGATCGATGTACCGCTGGCGCCGGCGCGTCCGGTTCGCCCGATGCGGTGCACGTAGTCCTCGGGGTCCCGGGGCAAGGTATAGTTAATCACATGATCCATACCTTCAATATGGATGCCGCGACCCGCCACATCGGTGGCGACGAGGATGCGAATCTTACCGGCTTTGAAACTGTCCAGGGTGCGCATGCGCACGTTCTGCCGGATGTCTCCGGAAAGCACAGCGCAATCGATATCATAGCGGGTGAACAGATCGGCCAGTCGCCGGGTCTCGTCCTTGCGGTTGCAAAAGACAATCACCTGATCCAGCGCCTGACGGGTGATGATATTGTATAACAGCGCGTATTTTTCCTCCCGGGTGACGATATAGACCAGCTGCTCGACGGTATCCACGGCCACCTGTGCAGGTTCGATCTCAACGGTGACCGGATCGGTGGTCCATTGTGCCGCCAGGCGCGTTACCTCCGGGGTCAGGGTGGCGCTGAACAACAGGGTTTGGCGCTTGCCTTTTTGAGGGGTGGCGTTGATGATCTTGCGCACATCCGGAATAAACCCCATGTCCAGCATCCGGTCGGCCTCATCGATAATCAGGGTCTCGACCTGATCCAAATGAAGGTCACCCTGGCGTTTAAAATCCAGCAAGCGGCCCGGTGTGGCAACCACAATATCGGTCGATTGCGTCAGTTGCCGCCTTTGTTTGTCGAAATCCATACCGCCGAAGACAGACGTAACGGTCAACGGTGTGTATTGGACCAGTTGGCGGGCCTCATCGGCGATTTGCATCACAAGTTCGCGCGTGGGGCCCAATACCAGCACCCGCGGCGACCCTTTGCGCGGTTTCCCGGGCAGTGGGTTGCGCAGCATACGGGTAATGACCGTAATTAAAAATGCGGCTGTTTTACCTGTTCCGGTTTGCGCCCGCCCGGCTGCATCCCGACCGGCGAGGGTACTGGGCATAATTTCGGCTTGGATGGGTGTGCAAAATTGAAAGCCCAAATCGGCGATCGCATGCATCAAGGCCTCGGGCAAATCCAAATCGTGAAAGCGCACTTTCCCTTCGGCGGGAGCCACCTGATAGGCGGCAGGATCCCACGGAGGTGCCTTGGGCGCAACTTTTTTAGGCGCCTCGGCAGCCGTTTTCGGTGCCGATGGCTCCGGACGTTGCCTTTGACGCGCCGGTTTTCTCGCCGCGTGAGCGTTGTCCCGGTTTGCGGCCGGATCCGGCGGTGGCACCACCCTTGGCGGATGGTCGGGACCGGATGGCTTGTCCTGGGGACGGGGTGCGAACATTTTGTCGATGATTGTCTTGATTTTCTTGATCAAAGTCGAAATCTTTCTATGGCATTAATTATTGGATTGAATGCGATTGAGATAAGGAACGAACAGGTGCCGAATCTCTTCCAACGAGGCCTCAATGGCCACCGGCATCGATTGAGCGAATAAATCCAGCAGGATAATGGCATTGACCATTGAATCTTGATGGGTAGCCGCACGTAATCGCCGGGCGAAGCTTTGATTGACGGTCTGTATTTGGGCATAAATATGACGCAGGCCTTCAAACTGCAGATCCGGTGTCTGCCCGGCCTGGTGTCGGAAAAATTGCGCCACCAAATAGATCGAGGTGGCACGCCATATGGTTTCCTCGGCACTGGCAAAGGGTAAATGGAACCGGGCCATCGGCTTGAAAAACGCGGTGTGAGGACATCCACTGGTGGCCATCAACAATCCCATCAGCGAACAGATCCCTTTTTGCATGGTGGTGTGGCTGTAAGCCATCCGTTCAGCGGTGACCACCACCACTAGGGCCTTGTCGTAGGAAAGCATCCCATAAAAGCGGGTGACCAAATCAGCCACATTGGCGGCTGCCGGGCAATAGGATTGCTGCGCTGTCGCCAGCAGAGGGCAATTCGGGCACTGGTGAAACCCAAGTTCGGTCCATGTCGGCAGTTCAGCGACACTTGCGGGCGTCGATTGCAACAGCACCGGATCCAGCACCACTTTATAGCTATCTTTTTGCTGGCCCTCCAGCTCAAAACGATATTCGATTTCAATTTTTTTCATACGGGAACTAATCCATGTAGCGACCGGCGAAAATATACTCCAGTCCACTCAAACTGTAGTCGATTTCCATGGATAGAAATTGAGAAAGCGAATGCAATGTCACAATGGCGTTTTTATCAGCGTCCTCACTGGTCACACTGTGGATCCGCGCGAGCAACCCTTCGTTGACCCATTGCACCCGGCTGTAATGGTGCTCCAGGGTTTTGAAGTCGCACCGCATTTCCGGTTGATTTTTATGTTTGAAATATTGGGCCAACAGGTACATGGAGGCTGTTCGGACCGTGGTCTCCTCGATGGTGGCAAAGGGTAAATGAAACCGGGCCATGGGTTTCAGAAACTCCATGACAGGGCAATCACTGGTTGCCATGATCACACCGAAGATAGCCGAAAGCCCTTCCATGACGGAAGTCTGCTTGGAATAAGTCCTTTCCGCGGTATGACAGACCACCATGCAGTCGTGATATGAAAATACATCTTTAAAGGACTCCACCAACTCCATCAGATTGACGGCAATGGGACAGTTGGCATGGCTGTCGGTCTTCAACGGGCAATGGCGGCACTGTTTGAAGGTCAACCCTACCCAATCGGGCATTGCATGCGTCGATGCAACGGGTATCATGCTCAAGGTGTCCGGATTCAAGGTGATATGGTAGTCCTTGACCTGGCCATTGAGGAATTGAAACTGATAGTGATATTGAAAGGGACTCCGTTTGATCATGGCGGCACCGTTCCTTGTGCCATCAGGCACTTTTGTTGTTCTTCAATTTGGCCATCAACTTACCCACGGCCTCCTTGAGCTGCAGGTTTTGCTCTCTGAGCGCCTGCAGCCGCTGATCGTAATCCTGCGCCTTCCGGTCGATATCTTTGCGCAGGGCCTGCTCCTTGGCGGCATATTCCGCTTTGAGGGTCTCCTCCAAACGCACCATGGTTTGCCGCTTCGCCGCGGCGGCCGCCTCGGCCGCTGCTATCACCTCTTTTGAACGTCGATATTTTTGCGACGCCTCCACTTTGCGCTTGTAACCCCAGGCCAAAAAACATGCAATAACGAGGCCGGCCAAACTCGCCAAGCGAATATACATCATCCGGTCCAGTCCGCCCAGCAAGGTTTCCATGTGCCATCGGGCCTGGATGAAGGGCATGTCCGCCACGGCGCTGAACACAACCAGTACCAACAGAATGACGATGACGGTAACTTTTAAGACAGTCCCCACGGTTTGTCCCTCAATGGCCGCCCACCCGGTGATGCATGCGAACAAAAATCATTCCGATATCAACCATAACGAATTCCGTCCACTGGTTTGAGGCCGGCGGCTTTCCTGGCTGGATAGAGCGATGCAAAAACGCAGATGGCAAAGGTGCCAAGGGCAATGATCGCCATATCGATGGGGGTGATGCGCACGGGCAATGTTGTCAAAAAATAGACATCACCGGGCAACTCGATGAACGGATACCTGGCCAATATCATACAAAGCACAACCCCGCCCAACAGGCCCAAACCGATGCCCACCGCACCGATGGTCATTCCCTTGTAAAGAAATATTTTTCCAATCGACCCACTGTCGGCCCCCATGGACTTCAATATGGCGATATCCCGCGTTTTTTCCTTAACCATCATAATCAAGGCGCTGACCACATTGAAGGCCCCCACGATGATGATCAAGGTGAGGATGACATACATCATAATTTTCTGCAGCCCGAGCATGGAAAACAGGTTGCGGTGCATCTGTTTCCAATGGTTGGCCCAATAGGCGCCACCGAGAAGCGAAAGTATCCGGGCGCTGGCCTCTTCCACCATCTCCGGGTCGTGCAGCCGAATCTCCAATCCGGTAACCACGTCCTGGACACCGATGATCTCCTGCAATCGATGGATATTCACGAACCCCATGGTACCATCGTACTGATGCATGCCGGTATCGAAAAGGGCCGCCACTTTCAACCGCTGCATCCTTGGCAGCACACGCGGGTTGGCCTGTTGTGTGCCGGCCACCATCAGAAGCAGATCGTCACCGGCTTCGATATTCAATTTCGCGGCCAATACCGCACCCAACACAATGCCCGGGGGCGCATCCTCCAGATCGTTTTGATCGAGCGATCGGCCCAGATCGCCACCATTCAGCGTACCCAATGCAATGCCGGATCGGCGCGGATCAATCCCCCGCAATACGACCCCTGTGACACCGTTGGCCGAGCGCAGCATCCCGGTGCTGTAAATGAAGGGTGCTGCATGGGACACCTCTGGCAGGGCTTCGATACGGTCCAGATGAAGGGGATAATCCCCCATCCAATCGTTGTAGCGCATGACCGTCACATGGGCTTCGATACCCAGGATACGGTCGCGCAGTTCGGATTGAAATCCGGTCATCACGGCGATGACCACCATCAAAACCATCACCCCCACACCGACGCCAAAGGTGGCCAGCAAGGTAATGAGGCGCACCAGCTTGCGCTGATTCCTGATCTTCAAGTGGCGCCGGGCAACAAAAGTGACAAAAGACATGCTGTATCGTTTTCCGTTAACCGCAATCGCCTGTTGCCCAATCCGGCCCAATCGCCATTGGCTGGTGAACCTCAGGGGCTGCGCAAAAATAATTTCACATTTTTTGCATCTCGGCTTCAGGCCATCCTGGTTTGATCATGAATACCCATGCGGAAGCGATTGCGAATGAAAGTGGATTCACGCACCATGATCCACCTGTTTGCGACCATTCCCAATTAGCAACCATTGGTTTTTATAACAAGCAATAATTATTCGGGGATCATGCCCCGATTCATTTTGCCCGATACATACCCTTCCAGATCCAGGCATACATGATCATACCCGAGCGCTCGAATCGCATCCACGATATTGCGGCGCACACCGGTCTTCACCAGTTGATCGAGCCCCCCACCAACCACCTCGATCCGGGCCACATTACCATGATGCCGCACGCGACACTGCACGCCGCCGATGTCACGGATCACTGCCTCGGCCTGGTCGATTCGAGATAGAAGCGCCGCCTCGATGGGTGTACCATAAGGAATGCGGGAGGCCAAACAGGCCATGGCCGGCCGATCCCAATTGGGCAGGCCCAACGCTTGGGCCAGAATGCGAATCTCATGTTTAGAAAGGCCCGCATCGATCAACGGCGCCACCACGCCCGCCTCCCGCGCGGCTTGCAGCCCCGGCCGAAAATCAGCCAGGTCGTCCAGATTGACACCGTGGGCCAGCACATGAATACCCAGCGATCGTGCCTGCCGACCCATTTCAACGAACAGTTGTTGCTTACAATGGTAGCAACGCCGCTGACCGTTGGCGGTAAAAAGCGGGTCATGCAATTCATCGGTGGCAAAGAGGACATGTTGCACGTTCAACTGCCGCGCCATATCCTTTGCGAAGTCCCGCTCGCCCGATGGGTGAATCGGCGACTGGGCGGTAAAGGCCACCACCCGACTACCGAGCACGCGCCGGGCCGCGGCCAGGAGCAACGTGCTGTCCACGCCGCCCGAAAAAGCGACCCCCAGCGTGCCGTATTGCCTCAGGGATTCATACAAAAGGTCCAGTTTGGATGATGCCGTTTTGGAAGAATGCATAATCGGATGCGACTTGTTTTAAGGTTCTTTTGAGCATTGGTGCAAACCCTGCCACCGGAGCACGGACATTTAAGGGCGGCGGTTCGCGGATCGATCAAAGCGTTCACCTGTGAAACAGCCTTATGATGCCATACTTTATACATAAATGCAGCCGCACCGTGCCGGCAGCAAAAAAGGGTTTACAAAATACGGATAATACTCTATGTTTCCAGCTTGTTCAACCATCAGATACGGCAAAAGGGGAAACGCATGGGTAAGGACAGTCTGATTAAATCGACGGCCGCGAAATCCGGAACGAAGAAAAAGAAAAGCGCAGCCAAGAAGACCGTTGCCAAAAAGAGCGCTGCAACGAAAACCAAGTCCAAAAAAAACACCCCTGCAGCGGGTCAAACGGCCACGCCGGCACCCACAAAAAGCGCCGGTAAATTAACGATCAAGGAGTTGCTGTTCAAACAATTCGAATCCCAGGCACCACCGGTCGTCGACGCCCCGCCGCAACCCGATCGATCCCGGATGACGGCGCCGCCCTTCATCTCCAGCGACGATCCTGCCGAGGTCCAAAGGTTGCGTTCCCTGCTGTCCCAGCGCTTCTCCATGGAGGAGATTCGGGCTGCTGCCAAAGCCCCGGTTGAGATGCCAAGCGCCCCGCCAGCCGCACCGGCAGCAACCCCGCCAGCCACCGCCAGCCCGACACCGGCGGACCTGCAGGACAAGCCGGAAACGGAATCCATAACCGCTCCCGAAACCGTCGCCGAGCCTGAACCTGAAATTGAACCTGAAACTCCGGTCGCGCCCGAACCCGTGCCCGATCCAACGCCCGAGCCGGCGCCAACCACCGCTACCGAACAGACCATTGAAAGCGTGGTTGCCCCGGAAACACCATCGACGCCGCCTCCGGCCCCGGAACCAAAGCCCGAACCCAAGCCAGCACCCGAAACCGCAGCTGCGGAGCAACCGTCCTCAACAGCTGTTCATGCCGCCAGCGGCGCCCAAACAATGGAGGAACCCCCAGTGAAACCCCAAACCAGTTCATCCGCTGGTTCATCTGCCACGGATGGTGCATCATCCGACCCTGTAATGCGTGCCATGAAAATCGGTATCGCGGTCTTGGGCCTGATCGTCCTTCTACTCCTTTGGGCCAGCTTCGCCAACAGTACCCGTTACTACATGGATACCCAACGGGAATCGGTGGCGGTCTGGAAAGGCGCGTTTTCCCCCACCGGCAAGCGTCTCGTGGCCGTTATCCCTGGTGCGCAGATTGCCGAACCCGCCACAGATGTGTATAGCCGCAAGGAGGTCTACCCCTTGATTTTCAACCACCATCTGGAAAGAGCGGACACCCTTCTGGCTGCCGGTGGGTTGCCCGATTTTCCGGCCATCCACAGCCAGCTGGATACCGCCGAAGGGTTTGCGTTGAACAAGGAAATGCGAACGGCCGTCAACTCCCGCCGGACCAACCTTCAGCGAACCCAGTTGATCCACCAGGCCCATGTGGAGATCAGCAAGGACACCCTGGCATCGCTGGCCGTGGCATTGCAAAACCTCCGCCAGGCCCAGCGTCTGACAACGGACACGACGCAACTCGAGACGACCAACCAGATCATTACCCTGGTGAACGAGCGCCGGGCAGCACTGCAGGCCCAGATCGAGGCGCAATCACAAGCGGAAGAGGCCCCCGCCAACTGATAAAGGGCCGTTTTACACCCGCTGCCATTCAATGCCAAATGAAGGCTGTTGCCATTGCATAACCGATGGAACACCTTCATTTGGCATTCCCCTTTACCATTGACTTGAGCCCTTCGATTCCCTATGGTGCAGCAGTCGCCCAGTGACAAGAACGCGCCACTGGCAAGGCTTCCGAGACCCGAATCCACAATCCGGTGCCACCCTGCCGGAACATTGACAGATCGCCTCCATGACGATTCGCCGTTTTCTAATCGCCGCCCCCACCCTGGTTACGCTGGTCCTTCTGATATCTTATTTCTGGGTGCCCAGCTACGAAGAGCAGGCCGTGGGCAACCCGGAACGCATGACCCGGTTCATTACCGCCTCCAGCGGCGATGCCAGCATGCTCAACCCCATCTTGTCGGCGGACTCGGCCAGCAGTCAAATCGGTATGCTGGTTTTCGAAGGACTGATCGACCGGGACGAGCATCTTCAATTTCGCGGTCGTATCGCCCACTCCTGGCGCATCTCCGCCAAAGCCTATTTTTATGTGAACCCACAGGCGGTCACCCCACGTTGGGGATCCGTCGAAGGCCCTGCCCTTGTTGCGGCATTGCGCGAGGCCATCACCCGGGATGACTCTTTCTGGAATAACATCACCGCCATCGACCTGATGCCCGCCGAGCCGTTCACCCACAGCGCACCGAAATCCGGAAGTGACGCAACGGCAACCGTGTCACTGCATGCGCAGCCCCCGGCCCGTATCCAACTGACCCTGGACAACGTCGACCCCACGCTGTTCGAAACCTTGGCGACCGAACTAGGGCCGGACTATTTCGATACCTTCGACCCTGTGCCCTATGTGACCGCCGATCCCGTCGTTTCCGACGAACAGCTGGCCACCCTTGCCCGGCAGGCTTTGCCGGCCACCACCCAAAACCCGATCATCGAGTTCCACTTGCGCCCGGGAGTAACCTTCCATGACGGCCACCCCGTCACCGCCGAGGATGTCCGTTTCACCTACGAAGCCATCATGAACCCCCGCAACCTCTCTCCCCGGTTGCCCGACTACGAGCCGGTGCAGGCCGTGGAGGTGATCGATCCCATGACGGTGAGAATTGTCTACAGTCGGCTCTACTCACCCGCCCTGGGCACATGGAACATGGGCATCCTGCCGGCACATCGGCTCAACGACGATGCTTTGCGGGCCGAAGCCCTCGCCAGGGGAGCCGATCCGGACACCTACGGCATGCGTCAGAGCCTATTCAACCGACGCCCCATCGGCAGCGGCCCGTTCCGCTTCGACGAATGGAAATCCGATCAGTTTATTCGCCTCGATCGCTTCGACGATTATTGGGAAGGACCTGCTCATTATCAGCAGTATGTGATGCGCATCATTCCCGATTCACTCACACAGGAGATGGAGTTCTATGCCGGAACGGTGGATGATTATGGTGTGCAGCCCCACCAGGTCGACCGTTTGAGCCAGGATGAACGATTCCAAAGCTTTTCCGGCACATCCTTTGGATACTCCTATATCGGTTACAATACCCGGCGCCCGCCCTTCGACGACCCGCGCGTACGCCGGGCCCTCGGCATGGCCATCGACACCCAGCGCATCATCGATTTCGTTCTCTACGGCCAGGGGGAACGCATCACCGGCCCATTCGTCAAACAGACCGACTTTTACAACCAAGCGATCGAACCCCTGCCCTTCGATCCGCAGGCGGCCCTGGCCCTGCTGGCCGAAGCGGGGTGGGAGCGCGGCAGCGACGGCTATTTACAAAAAAATGGCCGCCGAATGGCCTTTACCCTGATCACCAACAATGGCAATCCCATCCGCCGCGCCATTCTGGCCATTGCCCAGGATGCCTGGAAAAAGATTGGTATTCAGGTGGAAACCGATCTGCTGGAATGGTCGGTATTCATTCAGCGACGGGTCAACCAACTGGATTTCGACGCCTTGGTGCTGGGATGGTCCATGGGGATCGATCCGGACCTGTTTCAGATCTGGCACTCGAGCCAGAGCGATCCCTTTCAGCTCAATTTCGTAGGCTTTAACGACCCGGAGGCGGACGATCTGATTTTGCGGATCCGACGCGAATATGATCACGACAAGCAGGTGGCCTACTGCCATCGATTGCACGAGATCATTGCCGACGCCCAACCCTACACTTTTCTGTTTGTCAGCCGCTGGACGGCCTTATTGGACCGACGCATCGTGCGTCAAATCCAAACCCCGGACGGACGCATGGTCTATAAGCCAATAGAACCTACAATTACAGGTGGCTATACTTACCACTTCAATCAATGGATTAAACTTCCCCAGGCACCCGACTTCGATTTATAGGGAAGAGGAGCACCGATGCTGGCATTTTTGGGCAGAAGCCTGATTCAGAAAATCATCACCCTCTTCTTCGTTTCGGTGGTTTCATTTCTGATCATCCATCTGGCACCGGGCGAACCGAGCCAGATCGACCCGCTCAATCCCAAATTCACGCCGGAAATGGTGGAGCGCATGCGCCAGGAGTTTCACCTTGACAGGCCAATGCACGTTCAATACGCCCTCTTTTATCGCGACCTCTTCTCCGGAAGAATCGTTTCCTGGCGGGACAACCTGCCGGTGCTTGGTAAAATATGGGAGCGGTTTCTCAACAGCCTGCCCCTGTTCATCGTGGGCACGCTGCTCACCTGGACTTTCTCTTTTCCCGTGGGCATCCGTTCGGCCATCCGCCGCGACGGACTGTTCGACAAATCCACCACCTTTCTGGCCTATGTGCTGATTTCCATCCCCGGCTTCTTTTTCGCCTATATCCTGATCATTCTCGTGGTCACCCAGTTTCACGTACCGGTGATCGGTATGTACTCGTTCGGCATCGACACCGCCCCGCCGCTCGTGCGCTTTATGGATCGCATCTGGCACCTGGTACTGCCGTCGGTGCTGGGTGCCACAGGGGGCATTGCTGTGTTGTCGCGCTATGTGCGCAGCCAGATGCTGGAGATCATCGGCCAGGACTATGTGCGCACCGCCCGGGCCAAAGGCTTGCCTAACGATACCGTTTATTATCGCCATGCCCTGCGCAACGCCCTGCTGCCCTTTGTCACCATGTTCGGCCTTATCCTGCCCGGATTGATCGGCGGTTCGGTGATCATCGAGTCGATCTTTTCATGGCCGGGCATGGGGCGCATGGCCTATGAAGCGATCCTGGCCCGGGACTACCCGGTGATCCTGACCCTCAACTTCATCACCGCCGTACTGGTACTGGCAGGCACCCTGATTTCTGACCTGCTCTACATGGTAGTGGACCCGAGGATCCGTCTATGATGCGCTCAGCAACCGGGACGCCGACCGGCATCGGCATCGACGAAGCCCATTACATGCCGCCTTCCCGGACACCGTGGGAGGAAACCTGGCGCCTGCTGCGCAAAAACCGACTGGCTCTTGCGGGATTGATGACCTTTCTGGTTTTTTTCGCCGTGGCCGTGGCGGGCATACTGCTGACTTCCGGTGGCCAACCGATACTCGATCCTGCCCAGGTCCGGCTGCAGGAAAAGCTGCTCCCCCCCCTGGCGTTACCCAACAAGGCGGTATTGCTGCCCGAAGAGCTGCCACCCCTGGGACGCTACCTGTTGGGCACCGACGATCTGGGCCGGGACGTATTCGCCCGCATGCTCCAGGGGGCCTGGGTCTCCCTGACGGTGGGCTTCGTCGCCGTAGGCATTGCCGTGGTGATCGGCATCGTGCTGGGCGGCATTGCGGGCTATTACGGACAGCGTGTCGTCCAGGTGGGCCATTTGCTCGGTTGGAGTTCGGCCTTGGCCGCCGCCGGGTTCCTGATCACAGGCCAAAGTACCGCCGCGATCGTGGCCGCCGCCACTGCCGCTGCCTGCTGGGCATTGTACCGACTGCAGGAGCGGGCCGCGCCGCAACGATTGCCCCTTTTCCTGCGGTGGCTGAACCAGGAGATCATGCAGGTGGACACGCTCATCATGCGTGCGGTGGATGTCATGCTCTGCTTTCCTTCGTTTTTCCTTATTCTGACCGTCGTGGCCCTTCTGCCAGCCAGCCTGTACAACATCATGGTGGTGATCGGCCTGACCAGCTGGATGGGTACGACGCGCTTTGTGCGTGCGGAATTCCTCTCCTTGCGGGAGCAGGATTTCGTGGCGGCGGCCCGGGCCCTGGGCATCAGCGACATGCGCATTATTTTCCGCCACATCATGCCCAACGCCATGGCCCCGGTGCTGGTATCCGCCACGCTGGGCATTGCCTCGGCCATGCTCACTGAAGCCGGATTGAGCTTTTTAGGGTTTGGCGTTCCCCCCCCCCATGCCACCTGGGGCAACATTCTGTCCGATGGCAAGCAATTCATTTTTGATGCGCCCTGGCTGACTTTTGCACCGGGGATTGTCATTCTGATTGTGGTGTTGGCATTCAACCTTTTCGGGGAAGGCCTGCGCGATATCATGAATCCCAAACTACGGGAGCGCAACTAAACTGTCCGATACCAATGACATACTTTTGAATGTGGAGGACTTGCGGATCCACTTCCATGGCGACGGACCCGACAGTCGCGCAGTGGATGGGGTGAGTTTCAACATCCGCCGTCGACAGACCGTATGCATCGTAGGCGAGTCCGGTTGCGGCAAGACGGTCACAGCATTAGCCACCATGGGACTCCTGTCCATTCCGCCAGCCCATATCGCCGGCGGCCGCATCCTCTTTGACGGTCAATCCCTGCTGGACCTGCCACCGGACCAATGGCGCACGCTGCGCGGTCGGCGGATTGGTATGATTTTCCAGGAACCCATGACCTCCCTCAATCCGGTGTTCACCATCGGAGACCAGATCACCGAGGCCATCCTGGCCCATGAGGATGCGAACGAAAGCGAGGTGCGGCAACGGACCATCCGCCTGCTCGAGGATGTCGGCATCGCTCAACCGGACAAGCGAATCGACGATTATCCGCACCAACTCAGCGGTGGACAGCGGCAGCGGGCCATGATTGCCATGGCCCTGGCCTGCGGACCCGATCTTGTCATCGCCGACGAACCCACCACGGCGCTGGATGTAACCGTACAGGCCCAGATTCTGCGATTGCTGCGCCACCTGCAAGCGCGCAGACAGATGGCCATCCAGTATATTACCCACGACTTGGGGGTGGTGTCCGCCATCGCCGACCAGGTCTATGTCATGTACGCCGGTGTAATGGTGGAACAGGGCACGACCGACCATATTTTCCATCAGGCCCGCCACCCCTACACCCAAGCACTGCTGGACGCCTTGCCCACCCGCAAAAAGCGCGGCCAGCGGCTTTACACCATACCTGGCAGCGTTCCCCACCCGGCCTATAAACCCGAAGGATGCCCCTTTCACCCACGTTGCCATTACCGCCAGCCATCTTGTGTGCAGATCTTCCCGGATTTATGCGATTATGGCGACGGGCACCAGGCCCGTTGTCCGATTCTCTACAATAAAAAAATCGACGTGGAGGATAGATGAACC
>JAGTVD010000572.1 GCA_018224505.1 Desulfatitalea sp.
CCCCTCGGCATCGCGGTTCACCAGAACCACTTCGGTGTAGTTGAGGGCCAGGCCGCCGGCCTGGCGGCCCTCGGTGACAAGCCGCAGCACAAGGCGGGCATCATCCACCTGGGCATCCCAGAAGGCATAGCCGCCGGTCAGGGCACGACGCTCGATAAAAGGCACCTGCTCCAGCAGCGCCGCTTGATCCAGGTAGCGGTGTTGCCGCTTCTGGGCCATCAGGTCATATATAGAAAGCCCCGCTTCCAGGGTCCAGCGGCCCGGGCCACGGTCCTTGTATACCGGCACGATGAACGAAATGGGGGTGACCAGGCCGGGCACTTCTTGAAGCAATCGCTCCCGCTCGCGCACCGCATCCCGGGTCATGCGCAGCTGACCTTCCTTCAAATAGCGCAAACCGCCGTGTATCAGTTTGGACGAACGGCTGGAAGTGCCCCAGGCGAAATCGCGCCGCTCCAGCAGCACTACCGTGAGGCCCAGGCGCGTGGTTTCATGGAAGATGCCCGCCCCGGTAATGCCACCGCCTACGATCACCAGGTCGCAGCTATTGGGAAGAGGCATGAAGGCTCCGTTGGAAAAAATATCACCCATCGAAGCGGACGATTCGCCGCTTCTTATCGAAAGACCCTGATTCCCTGCCGTCATACATACCATATCATGCCGTTCCATATCGAGAAAGAACGGCAATGTCCGAAATTCAAGGTTGCCCAAAAAAGTGGCATTCTATATTCACTGATAGAAGCAACCACCAATGCAGCGCCCCACCGACACCCAACAAGGAGCCGCACCATGCCCCCAGCAACCATACACCCCCACTGGCTGAACGAACCGCCCCCCGCCGGCAGCTACCGCGCCATCTTCAAATGGGGCTCCCCTGACCGCTTTCACCACCCCAAGCCGGCACTGGTCGACTATCTGCGGAACCGACTGGGTCTGCGACGGGAGAATTGGCTGCGACCGCGGCACACCGGCCTTGAAACCATCGCGTCTCCCGAAGGGCCCCGACTGGCGTCCGAACACATCGACCGGCTGACCGCCATCGTCGGCCCCGACAACGTCCAGACCGATCCCTTCGCGCGCCTGCGCTTCGCCCACGGCCAGTCCGCCGAAGAGATCCTGCAGCTGCGCCGGCAACAGCCCCGGGCCGCCGCCGACCTGGTGGTCCACCCGCGCCACAGGCAAGACGTGGCCGCCATCGTCCGCTACTGCCACCAGGCGCGCATTCCCGTCACTCCCTTCGGCGGCGGCTCCTCCGTCACCCTGGGGGTGCGTCCGGCGCGCGGCGGCGTCACCCTCGTGATGACCACCCACATGCACCGGGTGTTGGCCTTCAATGAGACCAACCAGACCATCACCGTGGAACCAGGCCTCTTCGGGCCGGCTTACGAGGACTACCTGCGCCGTGCCCCGGAACATTTCGGCGCCCGCCGCCGATACACCGGCGGCCACTTTCCCCAGTCCTTCGAATTCTCCACCGTCGGCGGCTGGATCGCCACGCTGGGCGCCGGCCAGCAATCCACCTACTACGGCGACGTCTACGACCTGGTGCTCAGCCAGACCTGTATCACCCCGGCCGGCACCATCACCACCGCCGACTACCCGGCCACCGCCACCGGCCCCAAGGTCAACGACATCCTCAAAGGCAGCGAAGGCGCCTTCGGCGTGCTGGTGGCCGCCACACTTAAAGTCTTTCGCCACCGTCCTCGCGCCCGCCGCCCTTTCGCCTACATGCTGCCCTCCTGGCCGGCCGCCGTGCAGGCCGCCCGCGAGATCAGCCAGGGGGAGTTCGGCCGTCCCTCCATGCTGCGCATTTCCGATGGCGCCGAGACCGAAGCCGCCCTTCAGATGTACGGGCTGGGCCACCCTCTTGTCGACAAGCTGCTGCGCCTGGGCGGGCTGCCCCCCCGGCAGCGCTGCCTGCTCATCGGCCAAAGCGACGGCGAACCCGGCTTCGCCCGCCACGTGGCGCGCCAATGCAGCCGCATCTGCCGCCGCCTGGGCGGCCGGTGGCTCAGCAGCTACCCGGCGCGGCGCTGGGCCCGGAGCCGCTTCCTGGACCCCTACCTGCGCGACGACCTCTTCGACATGGGCATTCTCATCGACACCCTGGAAACCGCCGTGCCCTGGGACCGGCTCGCGGCCGTCCACGCCGGCGTGCGCGTGGCCATCACCGCCCGGCCCCGCACCCTCTGTCTGACCCACGCCTCCCATTTCTACCCCCAGGGCACCAATCTCTACTTCATTTTCATCACCCCCCTGCCCGAACCGGAGGATTACCGGACCTTTCAGCGAAGCATCATCCAACGCATCGCGGCCTGCGGCGGCTCGCTCAGCCACCACCACGGCGTCGGCAAAATGATGGGGCCCTTGATGGAGCAGCACTTGGGCAAATCGCAAATGGCGGTCTTGCGCGCCCTCAAAAACCACTTCGACCCCCACCACATCATGAATCCCGGCGGCACCTTGGGGTTGGAATGACCGCCACCACCGGCGCTGCGACGCCATGACACCACAAGGCTTGCCAAAAAGCGTCAACGCTGCTTATGAAAAGACCATGGATAAACGACTTTTACACGCGACGGCCCGGCCGCGCGGAATTTGAGGGTGAACATGACCGGCAAGGATCAACAGCACCTGGTGACCTACGCGCGCCGGATCGGCGCGAGCGACGCGGTGATCGTCACCACCCGCGACATCGTTGTCGAGGACCGCTTTGCCGCCTTCTGCCGCCAACCGCGTTGCGAACAGTACGGCCGGTCCATCCGCTGCCCGCCCCACACAGCCGGACCGGCCGGATTTCAAAAATGGGCCGCGGAACACCCTCGGGCGCTCTTCTTCAAAATCGACGTGCCCTCCGCCACGCTCTTTTCCAATGAGCGGCGGCAAATCTTTCAACTTCTGCAGGAAACCGCAGCGGCCATCGAGCACAAGGCCCTCCAAACCGGGTTTCGCAAAGCCCTGTCCTTTGCCGGCGGTTCGTGCAAGGCCATTTTCTGCCAGGCCCATCCGGATTGCGCAGCCCTGACAGCGCCCGCACAATGCCGCCACCCCCAGGTGGCGCGCCCCTCCATGTCCGGTTTCGGCATCGATGTAGCCAAGCTATTCGCCACCGCCGGATGGGCCATGCAATGGGAGGCGCGCCACGGCGACGGCACCACCACGCCCATGGCCAATGTCAGCGGTCTGGTGCTGCTCGGTGAACGTGATGATCGACTGCCGACTATTTGATTCGAGCAGTTTTCCCTGAATATGAAAGCCCCTGTCCGCCATCGTGCCTGATGGCAAGCCAGGCAAACGACCCCGTCGGCAATGTATTCCGACCCACCGGCGCAGTCGGGTTCCGAAAGAAAGCCTTCTATGGGAATCGCATTGCATATCCACTCAATTGCCCATTGCTTGCTTTTGATGGGCACTGGGCAACAGCGAGCTTAATGACAGGGATGATACAATTCTGCTATCTGCATGGCCAAAATTCCGGTTTCAGCGCCATAATAGAGATAGAGGTTCCCCCAAAGTGAAAAATCGCTGTTTTCGAAAATACATGGATAATCACAACTCATATTCTTAATTGGCGTGCCGCCAACTCCCGCCGCAGGCTCAGATTCTCGCGCAGCGTGAGGTAGGCGCGTTTCAGCTTGCGCTGGGACACCACCCGCGCGACCAGCTCCTCCTTGACGAACGGTTTGGGGAGGTAGTCATTGGCGCCCTCGGCAAAGCCATGGGTCGGATCGGCCGGCGCGCTCTTGGCCGTCAGAAAAATCACGGGCAGCTCCGACGTGGTGTAGCGCTGCCGCAGCCACCGACACACATCGTAGCCGTTCATGCAGGGCATCATGATGTCCAAAAGGATGATATCGGGAAGGGAGCCGGATTCGATGCGTTCGATGGCTTGCCGCCCTCCAGTGGCCGTAAGGACGGCGACATTGCCGTAAGCCAGGTAGTTGACGACCACCTGCAGGTTGATGGGGTCGCCGTCCACGGCCAGAAACGTGACCCGCCCATCGAAGCCAGGTAAGCCAGTCGTCGGGGCATCGACAGCAACCAGAACGTCCGGCGCAAGGCTGGGGTTGGCATAAGAGCTTGACTGGCGGTCCGAATGTGGTACCTTATTCGTACTGGAGGAAAAAGCCTATGAACATCATCCATGATATCAAGCCGATCACCTATTTAAAATCACGAGCAGCCGATTTGCTAAATCAAATTAATGAAACGCATCGACCCGTTATCATAACTCAAAACGGGGAACCACGAGCTGTGCTGCAAGATCCTAAAAGTTATGAAAATATGCGCAATGCCATCGGTCTCTTAAAACTCATTTCAAACGGGGAATCCGACATCAGGGAGGGGCGGGTAACGCCACAGGAAGTTGTTTTTGATGATATCGAAAAAGCGCTGAAAGAAAACCGTTGATAAACAAACAATACCATGTGAAATGGGCGCTGGTTGCACAACGAGATTTGAAGCAACTCATTGATTATATAGCGCTTGAAAGCCCAGGTAATGCCTTGCAAATACTGGGTAGGATTAAACAGAAAGCTTCAGATCTCTACACCTTGCCTGATCGTGGCAGGATTGTGCCGGAGTTGCAAGATCAGGGCATTAATATCTATCGAGAAATAAATGTTCCACCCTGGCGAATTATTTATAGAATGTCAGAATCCACTGTCTATGTTTTATCCGTCATCGATTCTAGACGGAATGTTGAAGATATCTTGCTGAATCGATTTATCAGATAGCGAATGGCCGACGACCTACCCACAGTGCAACCGACCCAAAAAGCTGCGGACTACCAAAAGGATTGACAATCAAACTGTAATTTTTTACGTTACTGTCGTTCCCAGACTCAAAAAACGATCTGAATTTGCAACTCCCTTAAGACGCTGTGCCCGGGCGGATCCGTTTCGAAAGGAAAGCCATGAAAATGAGGGGATTCAAGGCGCCGACCGCTGCAGATGAATCTGTTCTCTCAACCAGCTTTTCATCGGAATGGTTTCGGATAACACTGGATGCAAACACTGGTGAACGTGCTCGCCCGAAGGTGCCCAAGGCAAACACCAGGCTGTTTTCAGGAACGCAATGCTTTCAAATCCGGCCACCAAGGTCGCTTAAAGCCAGATATGACATCCGAACG
>JAGTVD010000573.1 GCA_018224505.1 Desulfatitalea sp.
AGGGTTTCCGGATCGACGGTGTTGACCCGGGCAAAGGCGCTCCAGTCGAACCGGACTCCGCGGCGCGCGATTTCGGCGCACAGGGCCCGGACCCGTCGCTTGTTGGCGGTGAAAAGGTCGTCGGCAATGTTGATGCGGGTGATGCCATAGCTCAGCAGGTGTTCGATCTCATCCACCACCCGCTGCGGGTCACGGAAGCGGGGTTTGCTGCCCACCATGCGGCGGCCCAGGCAGAAGATGCAGCGGTTGGGACACCCCCGGCTGGTGATGATACTCACCGGAAAGCCCAGGGCCTGATAACGGGACATGGGCAGCATGTGACGCGCCGGCAGCGGTAACCGGTCCAGGTCGGCGATCAGGGGCCGGCGAGGCGTCTGGAAAACGGCCGCGCCGCTGCGAAAAGCGATCCCTTGGATAGCGGGCCATCTTTGCGGTGCAAGCAGGGCCGGGACCAGCTCCGCCAAGGTGGCCTCACCTTCACCCATGACGATCAGATCCAATTCCGGGTGAAGGGTCAGGGTGTTTTCGGCGTCGAAGGAGACATGCGGCCCGCCCATCATGGTGACGATGGCCGGGTTGTGGGCCTTGACCTCCCGGATGATCTCGATGGCATCGGGAAAGTTCATGGTCACCGCAGTGGCGCCTACCACATCGGGGCCGAATGCGTCCAGGGCGGCCCGCAGTTTTTCCGGGGTGTAGCGGCTGACAATATAGTCCAGCAGCACGACCTGCGCCCCGGCCGCCTCGCACGCCGCGGCCACATAACACAATCCCAGAGGCGGCGACGGCGCCTCTTCCAAGGGGTACGGCGGGGCGATGAGAGCGATTTTCATGGCGGAACTGTTTATCATGGGCAGGGGGGAAAGGCCAGGGGAATGTGGGTTGGTTGGTCGGTTGTGTGGTTGGTCGGTTGGTCGGTTGGTTGGTGGATAAACCGCCCAACCGAACAACCCGGTTTTTACATTTTCCGCAGTTCCTTGCGCAGGATCTTGCCCACCAGGCTTTTGGGCAGGGCGTCCAAAAATACCACCTCTTTGGGGGACTTGAATTTTTTGAGCTTGGTGTGGCAGTGCTCGATCATCTCCTCGGCCGTGGCCTTTTGTCCCGGCATCAGCACCACGAAGGCTTTTATGTTCTCGCCGTACACTTCGTCCGGCATGCCCACCACGGCGGCTTCGGAGACTTTCGGATGGCTGTAGAGCACCTCTTCCACTTCGCGCGGGGCGATGTTTTCGCCGCCTTTGATGATGATGTCCTTCTTGCGCTCGGTGATGAAGAAATAACCCTCGTCATCCTTGTAACCCACGTCGCCGGTGTAGAGCCATCCGTCGTGCAGTACCTTGGCGGTCTCTTCCGGTTTTTGCCAGTAGCCTGTCATCAGCATGGGGCCGGAGATGATAATTTCACCCTGGCTGCCGGGCGGCATTTCGTTGCCCTGGCCGTCGACCACCTTCATTTGGGTGCCGTTCATGGGCATGCCGATGGAGCCGATCTTCTTCTTGCCGTCCAGGGGGTTAACGGAATTGTTGGCGCCGGCCTCGGTCAGCCCCCAGCCTTCGATAATTTCGAACCCGAAGCTGGATCGGAAGCGTTCCCAGGTTTCGAGGGTCAGGGGCGCCGATCCGGAGATCCAGTATTTCATCGAGCTCAGGTCGTACTTTTTGGGGTCGGGGTGCAGCAGCATGAAAATATACATGGTGGGTACGGCGCCCATGACATTGGCTTTGTATTTTTCGATGGAGGCGAACACCTTGTCGATGTCGAAGGAGTCCAGCACCACCGATCGGCCGCCGCCCACCAGCATGCCGAAATTCATGCTGGCGATACCGTAGGAGTGGCACAGCGGCAGCACCAAAATGCTGGTCAGTCCCGACGGCAGGTTGAGGGTGGCCTTTTGCATCTCGGCGTTGGCCAGCAGGCTGCCGTGGGTGTGCATCACGCCTTTGGGTTGTCCGGTGGTGCCGGCGGTGTAGATCAGGGCGGCCAGTTCGTTGTCGGCCACCTGTTCGATTTCAATTGCGTCTGATTGGGCTTCGCACAGGGTATGGTAGGAGAGGGTCCCTTCGGGCACCTCGGAATCGATCAGAATGACGTTGCGGATGGCCGGCGCCTGCTGGCGGCAGGTTTCGATCTTGGGTAGAAACAGTTTGCTGCTGATAATGGTGCCGGCCCCCGTGTCCTGGTAGATGAAAGCGGTTTCGGCATCTCCCACCATGAAGTTGATGGGGACCACCACGGCGCCCAGGGTGTAGACGGCGGTGAAACTCTGGAGTACTTCCGGGCAATTGGGCATCTGGATGATGACCCGGTCGCCTTTTCCCACACCCAGGCTCTTCAAGGCATTGGCCAACTGCGACGACTTGCGGCGCATTTCCACGTTGGTGTACTGGCGATCGCCAAAAATGACGGAGACATGTTCACCGAAACGCTCGATCTCTTTTCCAGGCAGTTGCGCGAGGTTCATTGGATCTCCTTTTCTGTGATGAGGGTTGTTTAAGAATGTTACGCTGCAGTGGCGCCGCCGTCCACGGTGACCACGGTTCCTGTGATATAGCGGGCGCAGTCGGAGGCCAGGAAGGCCACCAGCCGGGCGACGTCTTCGGGGTCGCCGGGCGGCGGGTTGCGGGGGATCAGTTCCTCCCAGCGATCCGCATCGTTCAGACGCGTCTGGGCAAGGCTGCGCAGCAGATTTTCCAGACGGGTGGTGCTAATCAGGCCGGGGTTGACGGCCACCACACGGATACCCTCTTTGAGGCTGCGGGCGCCCAGGGCCCGGGTAAAGGCCATGAGGGCCGCATTGCCGGCGCCGCCGGCGATATAATCGAGCGTGGGCCGCTCGCCGCCGGCACCGATCACATTGACGATGACGCCTTTGCCGCGGGTGCGCATCAGGGGATAGATCGCCCGGCAAAGGTTGATGAAGCCGAACACCTTGAGGTCCCATGCCTCCCGCCACAGCGGTTCGGCCACCCGCCACAGATCGCCCCGGGGAATGGCGCCGGCGTTGTTGACCAATATGTCGATGTCCGGGCAGGTCGCCGCCAGATCACGGGTTTGATCGCCGTCGGACAGATCCACCGGGTGGCAGGTGACCGGCACCTCAAAGCGATCCTGGATGGCTTGGCGGGCCTCATCCAGGTCGGCGGCCCCGCGGGCCGCCAGATGGAGCGTACACCCTTCGGCGGCCAGCACTTCGGCGCAGGCGCGCCCGATGCCTTTGGAACCACCGGTGATCAGGGCGGTTCTGCCTTTGAGTCCCAGATCCATTGTTTTCTCCTATGCGGAAGGTTCCATTTTATGGTCAAAGGTGATGGTCAAGGCATAGATCCCTTCCTGGATCTTGGCCTGCATCGGGTAGCCGCCGCGTTCGAATACTTTGAGCATGGCGCGGTTGGAGGTCAGCACGTCGGCGGTCAAACCGGCCATGCCCTGCTGCTGGGCGTGTCGGGCCAGCATGCGGTAGAGAAAGGTCGCGATGCCCAGGCCCTGATATTGCTCGTCCACGACGAAGGCCACGTCGGCGTAAGGTTTGTTTTTGTGGCGCACGTAGCGGCCTTCGGCGATGATGGTGCCCTGGCCGGGCTCACCGATCAGCCCGACGATAGAGAGCGCCTCGCAGTAGTTCACATTGACATATTCCTGCATTTTGGCGTGGGTCATGGTTTTGATGGGCGCAAAGTAGCGGTAGTAAATCGCTTCGTCGGAAAAACGGTAGAAGAGCCGCCGCATCTGATCCTCGTCCGACGGCTTGATGGCCCGGAAGCGCACTACGAGGTCGTTTTTGAAGGTGTGGCGGGTGGCCACATCGTCGGGGTAACAATGGGCGCTTTCGGCCAGAAAGATCTGGTCGGGGAAGAGGATGTGCGCCTCCTTGGCGGATTCCAGCAGCGCCGGCCGGTCTTCGGGGTGGGCGATTTCGATCAGGGCCTGGGCGCGCTCGCGCAACGTGCGGCCGCGCAGATTGGCGGTGCCGTATTCAGTGGCCACGATATCCATCGATTCCGGCTGGTTCAACAGGTTGGGCATGTCTTCCACCGACAGGCGCACGTTGGGCTCACCGTTGCGGTTGCGGCTGGGCAGGGCCAGGACGGTGTAACCGCCCGGGGACAGATCGGCGCCGTTGAAGAAGTCGGCCAACTGCCCGGGACCGGTGGTGACGGCGCCCTTGCCGATGCTCATGGCCGCGCGGCCCGTCAGGTCGACGCGGCGGGCGGGAATGATCAACACAAAACGCGGGTTGCGGGCGATGTCCATGGGATTGAACACGCGGTCCACGCTTTGGAACTCCACCAGCGGGTTGTGGTCCAGCCAACGCATCAGTCGCGGGCTGCCCAGGGCAAAGCCACTCAGCGAACGGCCCCGGAAGATGCCTTTCTGGCGGTTGCTGACGGCGCCGCTGCGCACCAGGTCCATGAGCGCGTCGGTGAAAAACGGGGTGTGGATGCCCAGGTCCCTTTTGTTGGCCAGGTGCTTCGGCAGTGCTTCGTATATGGGACCGATATTGTAGGCCAGGCAACTGCCGTCCTCGATCACCGATGCCACATTGGCCGCCACCTGGTCGAAGACGTCATCCAGGGGCCAGCGATCGAAGTACAGCGGCGGATCCCTGGATTCCACCAGCAGGTCGAATGCGTCCATGGGGACGAAGGTATCGCCGTAGGTAAAGGGGATGTCCGTGTTGATTTCGCCCACCACCAGGTCCGCCTGTTCCATGGCCTGGCGGGCCACGTCCAGTCCCACACCCAGGCTGCAGTATCCGGTTTCGGTGGGCGGGGTGATCTGGATAAAGGCCACGTCAATGGCCATCTGGCCGGATGCGATCAACCGCGGGATGGTGGAAAAGCGGGCCGGAATCAGATCCACATGCCCCGCGGCAATGGCGTCGGAGGCCACCCATCCGGAGAAGAAGGTCCGCAGGCGGTATTTGTGGGACTGCAATGCTTCCAGGGAAATGGCGTCGCCTAAGCTGACCAGCTGGATCAGGGTAAGATCCTGGAGATTGTAGGCGTCCGAGGCCATCAGGCGCTTGACCAGGGTTCGCGGTTCGGCGGTGCCGGTGCCGATGAAGATATTCATTCCCGGCTCGATGCGTGTCAAAGCGGCATCCGTTGAGACGATCCGCTTTTTCCAGTCCGGATTTTTAGCACGTTTCATTGAGGGTTTCCTTTGCTTGCCCGGGATGATCGGGGTGTCATAGATAGGGCGAGGCCAACCGGGCGCAGCCGTCGCGCAGTTTCACGGCCATGGAACGGCCGTCCACATCCGCCAGAGTCAACGGCTTGGAGGCGGCACGCTTTTTTTCCACCACTGTTTTCAGTTCGGCCGCCAGGGCCGGATCATAGCACTCGATATTGAATTCGAAATTGAGCCGCAGGCTGCGCGGGTCCCAGTTGGACGAACCCAACAGGGTCCAGGCGTCGTCCACCAGCATCAGTTTTGTGTGGTCGAACGGCGGCGGGGTCAGCCAGATGCGGCATCCCTGCTCCAGCACCTGCCAGACGATGGCGGCCGAGGACCACTGCACCAGTCTCAGGTTGTTCTTCTGGGGGAGAAAGATGTCCACTTCCACACCGCGCATGGCGGCCAGATTGAGGGCTGTGATCAGCCCTGCGTTCGGCAGAAAGTAGGGGGTCACCACCCGCACCGACGAATCGGCGCAGCTCAGGGCGCCCAGCAGCGTGGTGCAGAGGTTTTCGAAATCCGCATCCGGTCCGTCAGGGATGCCCCGGGCGATCACCTCGCCCACTGGCTGGAGGTCGGGAAACCAGAGCTCGCCTTCCAGCCGCTCGGCCTTGCAGAACAGCCAATCCTCGGCAAAGGCGTGCTGCATCTGCGTTACCACTGGACCGGTAATTTGAAAATGGAGATCTTCGATGGGGTTTTTGGGCGTCATGGCCGGCCAGTGGCCGTCCCGGATGTTCATGCCGCCGGTAAATGCCAGTGCGCCGTCCACGACCATGATCTTACGGTGATTGCGCAAGTTGGCGTAGGCAAAGGCCCAGGGGGTCAGTTTGGGCAGAAAGGGTGCATAGGGGATGCCGGCGCGGCGCAGGCGGTAGAGGATCGGGGGCCAGGTGTATTTGCTGCCGGCATCGTCCACCATCACCCGTACTTGCACCTTGCGCGCCACGGCGGCGGCCAGGGCTTCCGTAAACCGGCGTCCGGCGCGGTCGTTGTCGAAAATATAGGTGGCTAGCGTGATGGACTTTTGTGCGTTTTCAATGGCCCGCAGCATTCGCGGGTACGCTTGGTCGGGGGGCAGGGGCGCCACCGCATTGCCTCCCAGCAGGGGGTAGCGGGTCACTTTGCCCACCAGCCGGGCCAGGTGGGTCAGGTGGGGACCCAGCTTGTGGATGGCTTTGTCGTCCGGTGCCACGCGGGCGTCGGTGGTATGCACCGGCAGCAGGTGGCGGACATCCCGCAGCGAGCGGGCCTGCCGGTTGACCCGGTTGATGCCCAGCCACAGGTAGAGCAGGCTGCCGAATATGGGTACGAACCAGATGAACCCCACCCAGGCAATGGCGGCCCGCGTATCCCGCTTGTAAAGCACGGCGTGGCCGGCGGCCAGAATGCTGACAACAAAGGTTGACAACGCCAGAAATTGGGGCCACAGGGTTACAAGTGCATCGAGCGGCACGGACACTCCTCGGCAAGGGTTGCGAATTGCACGCCATTATAACACAAATTGCGAGCGAGGGGTGGCTTTTGAGGGTGCTCCTCCAGAGCGATTGCATGTCCTTTGAGAGATGGCGCGGTAATCGAGCCGGTGATCCCGGCTGGGGGCGTGGCGCTGCACGCAAAGGTCTAAAACACCCTTGCTGACGCAGCGCCACGCCCCCCAGCCGGGATCACCTCCTGGTGTACTGAAACCATCCAATACTGTCTGGGCAGCCGTGCGCCGTAACAACGTGGAAATACGCCGCCATCCCAAAAAAGGACTTGACACTCATTCCGGTTTCTCTCTATGTAATCGCCTTAACTTCATTTTCAGGTACTATCCGTGATGCAACAGATGGGTTTCAACAGCGATATGGACAAGGTTTGGTGGTGGCGCCTGTGGTGCATGTCCGCTCGCGGAGCCTTGTCGACCGCCTGAACACGTCAATGGCAATCATAAGGACCGTGGGCCCCGGCTGGCTCACGGTCCTTTTTTTTTGTGAATTGTGTGAAAGGAGATCCTCATGTTACTGCGCAAATTCCCCGATCAATCCGGTTTCGAGGCACTGGCGCGCACCCACAATGTCATTCCCGTCGGGGTGGAGATCCTGGCTGACATGGAGACGCCTGTTTCCCTGCTGGCCAAGTTGTATCGCAAACGGGGTCCGATTTTCCTGCTGGAGAGCGTGGAGGGGGGCGAGAAGTGGGGCCGTTACAGTTTTATCGGCACTTCTGCGCACGCTAATGTGCGGGTGTTTCGCGACACGGTGCAGATCACCACGGCTGCCGGGACCGAGACGGTGACCCACGGCAATGACCCGTTATCGGTGCTCAAATCCCTGCTGGCGCGTTACCGGGCCGCCGACTTGCCGCAGTTGCCCCGCTTTTGGGGTGGCCTGGTGGGTTACCTGGCCTATGAGATGGTCTCCTTCTTCGAACCGCGCATTCCCAACCGGTTGCCGGCGGACCAGCCCCTGGCGCATTTCATTCTGCCCGAGGAACTGCTGATCTTCGACAACATTCGCAACACCCTGCTCTGCCTGGCGGTGGGGTTCATCGACAATCCGGCCAATGCCGGACACGTATATGCCGCCGCGGCCAACCGTCTCAACCAGCTGATGCGCCTCATTGCGATGCCGCTGACCGCCGAGCCGATCAATGCCTCGCCGTTCCCGTTGGCCCTGCAGCCGACGCAGCCCGATGACGTTTTTCGCAGCCAGGTGGAGAACGTCAAAGCCTACATCCGCAAGGGGGACATCATTCAGGCCGTGCTCTCCCAACCCTTCACCTGTCCCGCGCCCCACGATATGCTGGCACTCTACCGGGCCCAGCGCTACATCAATCCTTCGCCCTACCTTTTTTTCATGCACCTGGGCGAGATGGTGCTGGCCGGCTCGTCTCCGGAAACCATGGTGCGCCTGGAGAACCGGGTGGCCACCCTGCGGCCCATCGCCGGTACCCGGCCGCGCGGGGCCACTGAACAGGAGGACCGGGCTTTGGCCGACGAACTGCTCCAGGATGAAAAAGAGCGGGCCGAGCATCTGATGCTGGTGGATCTGGGGCGCAACGATCTCGGACGCGTGGCGCGCACCGGCACCGTGCAGGTGACCGACCTGATGGTGGTGGAACGCTACTCCCATGTCATGCACCTGGTTTCCAACATCATCAGCGAACTCAAACCCGATTGCGATGCCTGGGACCTGTTGCGGGCCGCCTTTCCGGCCGGCACCCTCAGCGGCGCCCCCAAAGTGCGGGCCATGGAGATCATCGACGAGATGGAGCAAGGGCCGCGCGGCCCCTACGGCGGGGCGGTGGGCTATATCTCTTTCAACGGCAACCTGGACCTGGCGATTACCATACGCACCGCGTGCGTGCAAAACGACCAGATGATCGTGCGCGCCGGCGCCGGCATCGTGGCTGATTCCGACCCCGAGCGGGAACGCCAGGAGACCGTCAACAAGGCCATGTCGGTGCAGAAAGCCCTGGCCATGACCCAAGCTGCCTTGAACAAGGAGAACCCCCAATGATTCTGATGATCGACAACTACGACTCGTTCACCTACAACCTGGTGCAGTATCTGGAAGAGATCGGCGTTGCGGTCCAGGTGGTGCGCAACGATGTGATGGACGCAGCGGCCATCGAGGCGTCGGGGCCGGCTGCCATCGTCATCTCCCCGGGACCGGGCGGGCCCAAGGATGCCGGTGTCTCCCTGGCGGTGATCGAACGGCTCTCGGGGCGGGTGCCGATCCTGGGGGTCTGTTTAGGCCACCAGTGCATCGCCGAAGCCTTCGGCGCCACCATCACCGGCGCCCAACGCTTGATGCACGGCAAAACCTCCACCATTACCTGCGACGGTGAAGGCATCTTTACCGGGGTCAAGGCACCATTCCAGGCCATGCGCTATCACTCTCTGGCGGTACGGCGCGACAGCGTGCCCGCCTGCCTGAAGATTACCGCGGAGGCCGAAGACAGCGAAATCATGGGCCTGCGCCACACCACCCACATGACCGAAGGCATCCAGTTCCACCCCGAATCGATCATGACGACGATCGGGAAGCGGTTGTTGCGGAATTTTGTGAAACAGGTCCAGTGTCAATAATTGAATTTTTTTATAGGAGTTTGAAATGTTCAAGCAATTTCTATCTAAAATCATCAAACGTCAAAATCTGACCGAATCCGAAATGTCCGATATGATGAACCTGGTGCTTACCGGGCAGGCCGGCGAGGCCCAGATCGGGGCGATGATGGCGGCGCTGGCGACCAAGGGGGAGACGTTCGAGGAGTTGGCCGGGGCCGCCCGGGCCATGCGCCGCAATGCCCGCCGCATCCAGGCCCTGGGGTCGCCGGTGGTGGATACTTGCGGCACGGGTGGGGACGGGGTCGGCAGCTTCAACATCTCCACCACCACCGCATTTGTCGTGGCCGGCTGCGGCGTGACCGTGGCCAAGCACGGCAACCGGTCGGTCTCCAGCAAGTGCGGCAGCGCCGATGTGCTGGAGGTCCTGGGGGTCAAATTGGACACCGATCCCGAGATCGTCGAGGAGGCGG
>JAGTVD010000574.1 GCA_018224505.1 Desulfatitalea sp.
GCCGGGCATTGGCCGTCAGGGTGAAGGTCAGGTCGGCATCCACTGTCAATTGCTGTTGCTGCAGCCGGAACCGCGCCTCGAAATCGTCAAACAAACGATTGTCCAGGCGGGGCTCCCGGATGCGCAGATGGCCGCTGGCCTCGGGATCGGCAACAGTGCCGGCGGCGGTCAAGGTCAGCTCGAGGGCACCTTTCAGCGGTGCGTCCGGCCCCAGGGCGTCGATGTGCCGCAAATCAAGGCCCTGCAAATCCACTTGGGCTTCGAAGTGCTGGTCAAAGCCGTACCAGCCGCTGGCCTGGATCTGCTGCCCGGGGGCCAGTGTAACGGTCAGGGTATCCGCGTGGGCCTTGCCGGGGGTCAGGCGGCCGGCCAGGTGCACCGCCGCCACTTTTTGGACGCCCAGATCCAAGGCGCCGCTGTCCAGGCCGAAAGTGCCGCGCAGTTGGGACAGGGTGCCGGCCAGGTCGGCTTGAACGGTCACGGCGCCCTGGTAGCCGTCGAGGAAATCTTCCAGGTGGAGGGGGTCGGCGGTCAGACGCGCCGACAGTTGCGGATCGTCGGTCCACTGGCCGCTGTGGGGATCCTGCCATTGGGCTTTGCCGTCCAGGCGCACGGCGGAGCGGTCGGTGGACAGGTGCAGGTCGGAGACGGTCAACCCGCCCGCCTGCCAGCCCAGTGCTCCCGTCACCCGGGCCGCCACAGCCCCCCACTGAAGGGTGCTGGGGGCGACGGTGAGCTGGGCGCGGGGGTCGTCCAGGGGGCCGTTGACTGCCAAGCGGCCGTGCAGGCGCAGGGCCGCGGGCAGGTCGGCGGCGAAATGGGCCGCCTGCAGGGGATCGAAGTCCAGGGTCACCGACAGGGTTGGATCGTCCCGCAGGCCGCCGCCCGGTGCCAGCAGCGCCACCTCGCCCCGGCCTTCGATGAAGCTGCCTTGATTTTCCAGAACCAGGCGGGGCAGTTGCACCACCCCGTCACGATCCAGATCGGCTTCGACCAGCAATTGACCGATGGTCCATGTTTGCCAGGCCAGCTCCCGGGCCACCAGCACGGCGTGCACCTCGGGCTGCCGGGCATCGCCCTGGCCGCGAAATTCCAGGGCGGCGCTGCCGGTGGGCAACGCGACCCCCAGCAAGGCCCCCAGTTCTTCCAGGCGTGGTGAATGGAAGTGGCCGGCTGCTGTGAGTTGAAAACTGTTCCAGGCGATCCGCCCGTCGGCCACGATGCGTTGGTTGCCGACGTTGCCTTCGCTGCGGACGAGCGTCAGGTGCTGGGCGTCCCACCGCGCGGCCAGCGTCAGGGTGGCCGATGTGGGGATGCCGGCGTCGACCAGGACCAGGTCCGCGACTTGCAGATCCACCTCCCCTTCCCCGGTGCCGCCGTCCGGTCCGGGCAGGCCGCTGCCGGCCATGTGCGCCCGGGCCTGCCAGGTCCCGTTCAATGGCAGGTCGATGGCGCCGAGACGGCCGGGGGTGAATTGGCGGACGGCCAGTGTCAGGTCATAGGTCAGGGTTTCGATGCCCGCTGCCTGATGGGTGAATGACGCAGGGAACATGGGCCGCAAATCGGCCCCGCCCGTAAGATCCACCTCCCCCCAGGGGGCGCGGACAGCCAATTGTTGCAATTGGACTTGCCGCTGGGCCAGTTGCAGCGTCAGATCCAACTGCTGCAGGTCCAGGCCCAGGACGCCGCCGTCGTTCCATGCCAGGGTAACGGTTGCGTCCGGATCCGCCGGGGCGCCATTGGCGGTGATCCGGCCGGTAACGCGGCCCGACAGGTCGATGGACTCAGGCAGCCACGCCTGGATTTCGGCCAGGTCGAGGTCCAGGTCCCCCACCAGGGCCAGGGTGAGGGGCGTGGGGTCCGTGTCCACGCGGCCGGTGATGGCCAGGCGCGACCGGGGGGTTTGCAAGGCGAGTGCGATGGGATCTGCGGCGCGGGCATCGTATTCGGCGGTCAGGGTCACATCGTGCAAACGGTGAGCGCCGTCGGGGGTTTGCAGCCGCACTTGCCCGAGGGTCAAAGCCACGCGGGCCGATGGGTGCGCCAGGTCGCCGCGGCCGGTAATGGCGATGTCCGCCGCCTCACCGGACAATGCCTCGGCGGGCCGGTCGAAGGTGACACGGCCCTGGTGCAGTTGCAGGTCGTCCAGGCGGATGCCGAAGGGGATGCTGGGCGGTGACGTATCCGAGGGGGGTTCGGACGGTGGGGGCGCAGTGGGGGACAGCGCCGCGAGCAGATTGAGTTGATTGTCGGCATCCAGCACCGCGAACACCACTGGGGCATCGATCCGCAGCTGGGTGATGTGCAGGGTGCGCCGCGCCAGGGAGCGCCACCGCAGGGAAAGCGAGAGGCGCTGGATGGTGGCCAGGGTGTCGCCATTGGTGTCCAGCAACCGGATATCGCCCAGGATTAGATCGCCGGCAAAGGGCGCGATGCGGTGGTGGGACCATTCGATCCGTCCGGCGATGGCCGCGTCGATGCGCCCGATCATCTGCCGGCGAAAAGCGCCGGTGTTGACATAGGCAAGGGCTGCCGCCAGGACGAGAACCAGCAGGAGGCCGAGGGCCACGGCAATGATCAGGAGACGTTTGGGTAATGGGCTCATGGAGAGACGAATATACGGCAAGGGGTGGGGTTTATGCAAGGGGGGAGAAGGGAGAACAGGGAGTGAGGGGGAATGTCGGGGTGATGGCATGTACCCCAATGAGATGGCGCGGCGTGCCGTTGTGGTCGTTTAAGCCGGTGCTCCCGGTTGCGGGGGTGGGGTGCGGCGTGCCGTTGTGGTCGTTAAGCCGGTGCTCCCGGTTGCGGGGGTGGAGCGCTGCGCGCAACGGGGTTTAAGTGACGCTAAAGGGTGTGCTCCGGGTAGGCCCGCAAACTCACTGCGTTCAGACAGTGCGGGCCGAACGACCCTGCGCACACCCTCAAGCGTCACTAAAACTCCATTGCGGATACAGCGCTCCACCCCCGCAACCGGGAACACCTAATTTTGTGCTAACTGAAAGGGCGAATCAGCTGCCCAGTGCATGTATCGTGCATGCATTTACATGCGATCGCCCTGGGCGGGAATGCCGGGGCAATCGCGTTTGGAATTCAGAAAGCAATCTACCGCTCTGTGGGAGCGGGTTCCAGCCGCGATCGCACACCCACGTGGCTGCTTGCCAGCTCGATCGCGGCTGGAAGCCGCTCCCACA
>JAGTVD010000575.1 GCA_018224505.1 Desulfatitalea sp.
AGATATTGAGGGTGATAACTGTTTACGGAGGTCAGGATGAGGGCCGAACCCAATAGCAAGCCGGCCCTGACCACCGTGCCCCTCAGGAACGGCCGCACCATGGCCCGGTAGGATTCCGGGAAAAGGCCGATGAGGATGGACGTGGCCGGCATGTTGATCGTCGTTCGCAGCACATTGGTGGACATTCGGGCATAAACGGCTGAAAAAACGCCGAAGTTCAAAAAGAACGCCATAAAGGCAACGGCGTAGTTCAACGGGTGCAGCATCAGCGCAATGGGCAGACCGAAAGAACCGTACAGCCGGCCCACAAAAAGCAGAATGATCAGACTGACAATATTGAGTACGCCGCGAAAATAGCTGAAAAAGATAAGCATGCCCGACTCTGTTGGAAAATATTGGTCAACGGCGAAGTTGAACTGGTAATTCATAATGGGGATGACCACATTGGGCATAAATGTCAACACCAACACAATCTTGAATAGGGTGGATTGCCTTAGCAAGGGCCAGACCCGCCGGATCTCCTCTGAGATGGAATTTTTTTTGTGGCCCCCCTTTTCCTTTTTTCCATCCAGCATTATCGACGGAAATTGCCGTCCCATCCCCTTGATCAGCGCGGCTCCGGCAAGGGTTGTGGCCAGGTATACGTAGAGCAGGTTGTCAAACTGAAACAGATTTGCCATGTAAGGCGTCGCAAAACTGCTGACGATCAGCCCGATCACGCCACCGGCGGTCAGCAGGGGGAAAATACGCTTTGCCTGGCGCGTATTGAATAGGTCGTTGGCCAGGTTCCAGAAAAGCAGCGCCTGGAGCAATTCGAACTGGCTTTTGAGCATGAACAGAAGCGGATAAATGATCTCCAGCCCCATTGGAATGCTCAGGCGGATCAGGGTCACGAGAATACCGCAGCAGAGAAATAGGTAAAAAAGAATCTTCGAGCCCGACATTCTGGACATGAATGCCGCCATGACCCCGGTAATGAAAAACGTCACAACCGTGTTGATCATGTTGACGATGGGCATATACTCGATACCGTAACGCTTCAGAAAAGCCGTTTCGGCGTAATTGTTCAAAATCATGCCGGAGCTGCGCACGAAAAACAACAGGGCGGCGGTCCACAGGAAGATGACAACCTCATCTTCATAGAGCTTCAGCCAGTGAAGCACGGACTCCCGCATCAGCTTGCCTCCCTTTATGTTTCCATGCATGTCGTAAATACGCTACAGCTTGGGAGCGCAGGTTTTTACGGGGTTACCCAGGGGGTGGTTGGAAATGCCCTGGATTGGCGCTCTTACGGGTTTCTCCTGCCTGACTGAAGCTGCACCATGGAGAATGCAATCGCGGAGCACCTCGGGCCATTTCCGTATGTGTGTTTTCGCTGGATCAAAACATAGAAAATGGTTATGATCCAAGCGGTTCTGTTAAGAAACCATATAGCGGCTTTGCACCACCCCAATTGCCATTGACCAATGAGAATCTGAAAAAGGAATCAAGGAGGCTTCAGCGTGGACCGCACGGGTTTAAAAGATACGCTTGAGTACTTTTTTTCCCCTCCCGACAACCTTGCACCCGGCATTCTGGATGCCATATGCGATCTTGTCGCAGCGGGCGGGTCCGTGTCAATGACATTTGTCCGCTTCAACCTGGAAAGGGCATTTCTGATCGGTTATGTCAAGGACGGCGACGTGATCATCGCTTGCTCCAGCCTCAAGCATCCGCGACCGGAATTTCTCGCAACGGTCCGGGAGCAGGCGGGCATCGACCTTGTAAATTACCTGGAGCGGGGATACACTTCCGTTAAACCGGAATACCGGAAACGCGGCATCGGTTCCGCCCTGCTGGCCGGTTTGACAGCGCGCATTGGTGACCGTAAACTGTTCTCAGTGATTGGCGAAGACAATATCGGCGGCCACAAAATCGCCCTGAATAACCGTACGAAGCGGGTTGCCGTGTATCAAAGCAAAACGTCAGGCAAAAAGCTGGGCATCTGGATTCCCGAGTGGATGCTTGGAGATGGGATTGACCCTTAATGGATATCGGCGTTCTGACCGTAAAGGACGAGAACTATCACCCGAACCGCCGTCTTCAAGAGGCCGCTAGTGCCAAAGGGCTCTCTTTGGCCTTGATAGACCCTCGCAAGATCGCTGCCGGGATCGACAAGGGGCGGCTGCGCATCGGCGGCCTGGCCGGCGACAAACTTCCCGGGGTCATCCTGCCGCGCCAGGGTGCTCAGATCAGCAACGCGAGCATTGTCGTGCTGTCGCATTTCCAGGCGGCGGGCATTCCTATCGTCAACGCGCTTGCATCCGTCTTGACGGCCAGAAACAAGTTCGCCACGCTCCAGGTGCTGGCCGCAAACGGTGTTCGCGTACCCGATTCGATATTCGTTAATTCCGGTGAGGCTTTTTGGGGTGCTGTCGATACGCTCGGGGGATACCCTCTGGTGTGCAAAAAAACCGCCGGCCGTAAAGGGCGCGAGGTCTTTCTGGCAGAAAACCCCGCATCAGCACAGGCCATCGTGAAGACGCACCTATCTAATGGTGAGGGCCTGATCTTGCAGCAGTTCATACCCCCTGGCAACGGGCGCCGGGACTTCCGGGTCATGGTCATTGGCGGCACAGTGGCCGCGGCAATGGAAATGACCGTGCCCGAAGGTGATTTCAGGTCCAATTTCGGCATATCCGGCAGCAGCCGGCCGGTGGCGCTTTCCGCAACGGCAAAAGAGATG
Source organism: Desulfatitalea sp. (assembly GCA_018224505.1). Lineage (GTDB taxonomy): Bacteria > Desulfobacterota > Desulfobacteria > Desulfobacterales > Desulfosarcinaceae > Desulfatitalea. The sequence continues at coordinate 2,726 of JAGTVD010000575.1, forward strand.
GCAATCAGATGCGCCCGGGCAACAGGGCTTGGCATCGCCGGGGTCGATCTCATCGAAACCGGAACCAATGGCATTTTTGCCATCGAGGCCAATTATGCACCGGGCTTCAAGGGGTTGGAAATGGCCACCGGCCTGGATATCGCGGCCATGATCATCGATTTTACGGCCACTTTCCTGGGCAAAAACAAGTCAATGCCTGGTGCATGAAACGGGCGTTCTATCGCAGGGGCAATATGCGGATCACGAACTTCAATCTGGCTGAGGCGGACCATCGGGTTAGAACCAGTGCTACGGTTTCCTGGGAGGACAGCGACCGGCTGGCAAAAGAGATCTTCATCGAAACCACGGAGCCTTATGGTGGCGATATTTCGATCAATCCCCAGGCATTTCTGGTGGGTTGCCTGATTCCGGCGATCCATCTTGGCGAAAAGCGGATTACCATCGGCGGCAACATCTGCCCCGGGCTGATGGAGGGATTGACGTCCGTCATGGCCCTGATGCAGGTGTGGTCCAACGGTACCATGAAGCCGCTTGTCATCGAGCCGGAAAAGATAGCTGAAAAAAAAGTAACAGATAAAAAATTCCGGGCCGGCATGGTCTATTCCGGCGGCATCGATTCCATTGCCACACTGCGCGCTAATATGCTGCGCTACCCGGCGGACCACCCCGGCGCCATAAAAGACTGTTTTTTTATACATGGTTTCGACATCGGGGGGGTGGTGGCC
>JAGTVD010000576.1 GCA_018224505.1 Desulfatitalea sp.
GCCGCTTTCGTATCGGTTGGCCACGATGCGCAACCCCTCTTCGGCCTGGGCGACAGCGGTGCGCGCCACCGCAATGCTTTGCCAGGCGCTTTGGGCCTGGAAAAACGCCCGCTGGGTATCTACACGCACTCCCAACGCCAACCCTTCACGCATGGACCGGATCCTGGCCATCAACGCCCGGGCCTCGGCACTCTTGGCCGAAATGCGCTGACCGCTGTAGATGTTGAACCGGACCGTGGCGCCGACGGCATAGCTATCTTTGGAATCGCTGAAGGTTTCGGAGTTGATCTCGTAATTGCCCTGCAGGGCCAGAGTGGGATAATGGCCGGCCCGGGCGCGCGCCACCTGCTGCCGGGCGATCTCCTCCTGAATGCGCATCTGTTGCACATCCGGGCGTTGGGCGAGGGCCCGTTCGATCCACTGGGCCAGATCCCCCTCCAGCGCGGCGCGGGGCTGTAACGGCGTCGACAACCTTACGGCGCCGTACAACTCCTCGCCACGGCCCATGGCAGCCCCCAGCATGGCCAGGGCCACCCGCCCCTGGCTTTCGGCTTCCAATCGCTGCTGCTCCAGATCGGCAATGCGCACCTGGGCCCGCAGTACGTCGCTTTTGACCGCCAGGCCGCTGCGCTCCCTGTCTTGCACCACATTGAAGTGCGCCTGCGCCGTATCCAGCGCCTGCACCACCACCTTGTAATGCGCATCGGCCAGCAGCGATGCCGCATAGGCCTGGGCCGTCCGGGCCGCCACCTCCTGCTCGGTGCGCTTGAGCGCCAGCATGCCCGCCTCCCGGTTTTGCTGCGCCTGGCGCCAGCCGATCCAGGTTTGCCCGCCATCAAACAGGTTCCAGGTCAAAGTTAAAGCGGTTCGAAAATTGTTGATGGCATCCGGGTCATTGAGCCGCGCGGGAGCGAAATCTTCCGCCTGGATGACCCCCTGGTTGAGTTTGGTGCCAAAAGCCCAGAGCGGGCTGTTGGTCCGCCCGAAGGTTTCCGACACATCCACCTGGGGCAGCATTCCCGAACGGGCCTGGATCACCTGGGCCTCCGTGGCATCGAGTTGATAACGGGCGGCCTGGATTTGGGGGTTGTGTGCCCGGGCCAGGGCAATGGCCTCGTCCAATGTCAGAAGATGCACATTGTCCTTCGCCCACCCACCGGTGACGAAACCCGTCATTAGAAACCCCAACACCATCATCACCCGACCGGCGGTGAACCACCATCCATGCAACCGCATATCCATTCTCCATTTTGTCAACGAGTTGATGGTTTGGATGCCGGAAGGGCATCACCTTTTCCCTGAAGAGCGCAAAACAGATAAATCGTTACAAAACCATACCCCACGTCCCGGCACGCCGCCAAAGTCAATTGCGTATCCGCGTAATCTACTGTTTTTTCCGGGCATAGGACCAGACGGCTTTGAGCAGGGACGCGCTGTGACCGATCTGTTGATAGGCCTCTGTGCGGGTCATCAGCCGGCGCTCGTCCTCCAGGATATAGCCCAGCCGCATGGAAAGATTGGCAATGCGGGCCACTTCCCGCGCCAGGTCCTGTTCGGATTGGAGGGTGATGGGGTATATCTTGATTTGGTCGAAATTCTCCAACACCTCGTCGTTGATGATACCGTCATTGGCCATGTGGTGCTTGCGATTGAAGGCGTTGAAGACCGTATTGTGCAGCGGCATGGACAGGTCGCCGATGTAGTGCGAGGCGTAGGCCATATGGAGTTCCGCATACCGACCCGCGGATCGGTCCGCCCGGTAGTTCCTCAAGGACGCGATGATGGCGCCATACAGGTGGCCGGTGGGATTTTGGGTATCATAGCGAGCGGCCTGGGCCAGCACCATATCAGGGGTGACCACCGTTCCCCTGCGATTGTTCACGAAGTGATTGTACCCTTCGATGCGCCCCAGTTTTAGACGCGCGACATCGGCCGCCGCCGCGTTGAACCATTTAGGATAGCCGGCTGCCTTGGCAATGGCCACATGGGTCTCGTCGAACCAGGCGTGGGCCGGGCACACCGCAAACCACAGCAACAGCGTCCCGGCCATAAGCCGTTTGATAAAACGATTCATCTCACCTTTCTCCTCTCTTGGTGCCAGCCTAATTTCGCAGGAGGGGCCATTGATGTCAAACCGATGACAAAAATTGTCGAACCCAAAGCCGATTTTCCGCACCTTTCCGACATCCCGCCCGAGCCTGCGAGGGACCGTCCGGATGAAGCACCATCATCTCAACCATCTTATATTACATTATAAATCACCGCCTGTCCGCAAACTCGCCAAAATATCGGCATTAATTTTGCATGATTTTACATCTTAGTGTTGCCGGAAACCGCTCGACCACAGGAGGCATGCAACGCCATGTTCAGCGACATATCGGGATCTCAATTGGGAATGATCGGTGGTCTCCTCGGCTGTGTGCTCGGCTTTGCAGGGGGCCTGTTCGGTACCTGCTGCAGCATCCGCAATACGCGGGGACCGCGGGAACGCCAGTTCATGATGCAGGCCTCGATGGCCGCCTGGCTGGCCGTAATGCTTTTTCTGGCCTTGCTGCTCGGCCTGTCTTCCCCTTATCGGTTTTTGCTGTGGATACCCTACAGCATCGCCCTCCCCCTGGCCATCCGCTACGTCAACAAACGCCAACAGGAGATTATCCGGACGGAATATTGTTGAACGGATCTGAATCCTCCACATCCGGACAACAGATGGAAAATCCCTGAATAATATTCCGGCTATTGCCGCAATATGCTGATCCGCTTGATTTTGATGAGCACCATCATACCACCTTATGCCCCCAATGACACCCACCTTTGAGATTTGACATTCCACCTGAGTTTACCGCCGCCCCGACATAACCCCGGCCAAACGCATTTGCGGGTTGCTATTTGGCAAAGGAATTGAATATCATTCGTTAAATCTTTATATTTCCTTATCAGGAGGTGGTTATGTCTGATGCTTCCACGTCAAATGCAGACAGAGACAAGATGAATGCATTATACGAAATGGCGGGTTTTTGCGACGATCCAAGGGATAAAGACTTGATTATTGAGGCCAAATGGCTGCTGGAAAGCCAATTCATGGTGATCATTGCCGCCTGCGAAAAATA
>JAGTVD010000577.1 GCA_018224505.1 Desulfatitalea sp.
GCCAGGCAAAGCTGCGGTACACCCGGCCATCGGGCCGCGAAAGGGTCGCCTGAACGGGTTGGGAGGTGACCTGGCGGCCGTCGTGATCGCGCAGCAGGGCATTGATCACCACGGTCTCACCGGGCCGGTAGAGGTCGCGAGGGGCATATACGAACAACTCCAGCGGGCGCTGGGGACGTGCCGGCAACCCGAACTCACTCAGATCGAGCGCCGGGCGCTGCAGGGAGACCAGCGCCAACTGCCGGTTTTTGCGGGCCAGTACCAGGGTGCCGTTGGGCTCCGCCCCTTCGAACACCACCGCCCCCTGTTGATCGCTGACGGCACTGCGCAACACCGTGCCACGGGCGTCCAACAACTCGATTGCCACCCCCCCATCGGCCTTGGCATCGGCCAACCCGTGCACCCAGGCCAACATTTGGGTTTCGTACCGGCGCACGTGCAACCCGAGGTCGCTGACCGTGAACCAGGTGGTGGCGTACTGCCAGGGGTAGTCCCCGGCCGCCTTCATCACGGCCACCCATACCCCGGGTGTTTCCAAAGGCTTCAATCCCTGCATGGGCAGCAGGTGGCGCCGGCGATGGTTGGGTTCGACCCCCAGGTCGAACCGCGCACTGTATATCAGCGCCGCGATCTGTTGCAACTGCTGAATATCGGACTGATGGTTGCCCGGGGGGCTGGCGACAAAGGCGCTTATCCGGTCCTCCCGCACCTGCCAGAGGTCCAGATCCACGGCAGCCACATTCACCGCTTCGATCTCCAGCCCATCGGTCAGCCGAGGTGAAAGCTGTGCGCCGCGGCTGGTAAAGCGCACCATGGGCGGCAACGCCGCGGTGGTCACCGTTCGGGTATGCGAATCGGCGAGCAGTGCGCCGGTGATGGCGGCCAACCCCTGGGCAACGCGCACCTGGTAACGGGATTCCGGCAGGACAAATGGGAAAATGGCTACCATGGCCGCCCCATCGAGGATCCAACCGCCTTGCATCGGCTGCCCCCGTTCGTCCATCACGCTCAGGTGGTGATCCAGGACTGCTTCCGGATCCAATGGCACGGAAAAACCGACCGCCAGCGCCGGAGCCCCGTTCCACTCGCGCTCATCGATCCGCAGCACCTGGAACGGCGTTTGCGCAAAATCCCTGCGCGCCTGCTCCCGGTCGATGACCGGCGCCGCTTCCTTTTGTTCCAAATGAGATGCAGGCGGCGCCGATCCCGTGGCCACCGTCGCAGGATCCGGCCTTTCGCCGCAAGCGGCGAGGAGAACGAAGACGATACAAAGCAGCCAAACAAAACGAAACCGTTGCGATGGCGTCGGCATCATGGCGGTACTCCTTGAAGGATTCGCGTGAAAGGTTTGATTAAACCCCAATGTTGCAACATTGGGGTAAACGCATCAGCGGCAGCACTGTTGCCCTGGAATCAAGCGCGGATGTTTTTTGGCAGCGCTGCCGGTTGCGAAAATCTTTTATCCCAGCACACAGAACTAATAAAGCACAATCAATAAAAACTGAAAGAAAACGCTTGACACTTTTGCGCGCGTGTTGGTAAGAAGCCTTTTACTTGCTTAGGAAAGCCATAATGAAACGCCATTTTGCCCGCTACATTCTTATTAGCCTTATCATTCTCGTACTCGGTGTCATTAGCGGCACCGGGTCAAAGGGGCGATAATGGTGTAAGCAAAATCCCCGGTGAAACAAAAAACCGTTATCCGCCCCGAATGGCAGGTAACGGTTTTTTTTTAGGAGGAGTGCAAAACGATGAAAAGCGAACAGATTAAAGACGGTGTGGAGCGGGCCCCCCACCGGGCGCTGCTCAAGGCGTGCGGGTACACCGACAGCGAGATCCGCCGCCCTCTGATCGGCATTGCCAATTCGGCCAATACCATCATTCCGGGCCATGTGCATTTAAACACCCTGGCCGAAGCGGTCAAGGCCGGGATCTACATGGCCGGCGGCACGCCGGTGGAGTTCGGTATCATCGGCGTCTGCGACGGCATTGCCATGAATCACGAAGGCATGAAATATTCGCTGGCCAGCCGGGAGTTGATTGCCGATTCGGTGGAGATCGTGGCCAAAGCCCACAGCCTGGACGCCTTGGTCATGATTCCCAACTGCGATAAAATCGTGCCCGCTATGCTCATGGCTGCGGCCCGCATCGATCTTCCGACCATTTTCATCAGTGGCGGCCCCATGCTGGCGGGCCGCGATCCGCGCACCGCCGGCCGCTCCAAAATCGATCTGATCACGGTGTTCGAAGCGGTTGGTGCGGTCAAGGCGGGACGCATGGATGAAGGCGAGCTGACATCCATCGAGAATGCCGCCTGCCCCACCTGCGGTTCATGCGCCGGGATGTTCACCGCCAACTCCATGAATTGTCTGACGGAAGCCATCGGAATGGGCCTGCCCGGCAACGGCACCATCCCTGCGGTGATGGCGGCGCGCACCCGTTTGGCCAAACAGGCGGGTATGCAGATCATGGCCCTGTGGGAAAAAGGCATCACCCCCAGCCAAATCATGACGCCCCAGGCTTTTGCCAACGCCCTGGCTGTGGATATGGCCCTTGGCTGTTCGACCAATACGGTGCTGCACATGGCCGCCATCGCCCGGGAAGCGGGCGTACCGTTCGATCTGAAGCAAATCAACACCATCAGCGGCCACATTCCCCATTTGTGCTCACTGAGCCCTGGCGGCGCTCACCATATCGAAGACCTGGAGTATGCCGGCGGTATTCAGGCAGTACTCAAGGTGCTGACGGCAACCGGGCGTATTGACCTGACATGCATCACCGTCACCGGGCAGACGGTGGGTGAGAACATCGCGGCAGCGCGGGCCGCGAATCCTGAAGTGATTCGCCCGCTGGACAACCCGTACCATGCCACCGGCGGCCTGGCCGTACTCTACGGCAACCTGGCCCCCGACGGTTGCGTTGTCAAGCAGACGGCCGTGCGGCCGGAGATGTTGCGCCACCAGGGACCGGCGCGGGTATTCGAATCGGAGGAGGAGGCCACGGCAGCCATTCTCAACGGCCGCATCAAGGCAGGCGATGTGGTGGTCGTGCGTTACGAGGGCCCCAAAGGGGGACCGGGTATGCGCGAAATGCTCACCCCGACCTCGGCCATTGCCGGCATGCAACTGGACGGCCAGGTGGCCCTGCTTACCGATGGCCGCTTTTCCGGCGGCACCCGCGGTGCGGCCATCGGTCACATCTCCCCGGAAGCGGCTCAAGGGGGCCCCCTGGCCCTGGTGCACGAGGCGGATGTCATCACCATCGACATTCCGGCCAAACAGATAACACTGCAAGTGGATGAAGGGCAGATGACTGCGCGTCGCAAGGCCTGGCAACCCCCGGCACCCAAGGCGACACGGGGCTACCTGGCGCGCTATGCGGCCGCCGTCGGATCTGCTGCCGGCGGGGCGGTTTTTGAATAGATCCGCGCCGGGATACCGCGCATGCCCTGCGGGCGGCGAGTCAGGATCCCGTTTGCCGTTGACGAATAAGAAAATGGATATCGCACTATGAAACTTACAGGCGCACAAATTCTGATGGAGATCCTAAAGGAAGAAGGCGTGGACACGATCTTCGGGTTCCCCGGTGGAGCGGTCATCGATCTCTACGACGAGCTGATGCGCAGCGGCTTGCGGCATCTGCTGGTCCGCCATGAGCAAGGCGCCGTGCATGCCGCCGATGGCTATGCGCGGGCGTCGGGCAAGGTGGGGGTCTGCCTGGTGACCTCAGGGCCGGGCGCAACCAATACCGTGACCGGCATCGCCACAGCCTATGCCGATTCGATTCCCCTGGTGATCATCACCGGCCAGGTCCCGACCCAGCTGATCGGCAACGATGCGTTCCAGGAAGTGGACATTGTCGGCATCACCCGTCCGTGCACCAAACACAACTACCTGGTCAGCCGGGTGGAGGATCTGGCCCGGGTTCTCAAAGAAGCTTTCTACATCGCCCGCAGCGGACGACCGGGGCCGGTGCTGGTGGACATACCCAAGAACGTTGGGGCCGCCACCACCGATTATAAACCCATCGAACCGGTCAACATCAAATCTTACAAACCCACCTACCTGCCTAATATCAAGCAGATCCACAAGGCTGTGGAGTTGATCAAGGGCGCCAAACAACCGGTGATCTTCGCCGGCGGCGGCGTCATTCTGTCCAAGGCCTCAGGGGAGCTGACCACCCTGGCGCGCACCCTGCAAATCCCGGTGACGACTTCATTGATGGGATTGGGTGCCTTTCCGGGCGATGACCCGCTGTGGCTCGGCATGCTGGGCATGCACGGCACCTACCGGGCCAACATGACCATTTCCCACAGCGACCTGTTGATTGCCGTGGGGGTGCGCTTTGACGACCGGGTGACGGGCAAAACCGACTGCTTCGCCTGTAACGCCAAGATCGTGCATATCGACATCGACCCCACCTCCATCCGCAAAAACATAGCGGTGGCGGTGCCGGTGGTGGGCGATTGCAAGAACAGCCTGATGGAGATCAACCGGGTGGTGGCCGAAAGACAACTGGAGCAGCTTAACGCGCAACACGCCGAGTGGCTCACCCAAATCGAGACCTGGCGCAAGGAACATCGGCTGGCCTACCAGCAGCAGGATGTGATCAAGCCCCAGTATGTAGTGGAAAAACTCTATGAGTTGACCCGCGGTGAAGCCATCATCACCACCGAAGTGGGTCAAAACCAGATGTGGGCCGCCCAGTTCTATCACTTCAAGCGCCCCCAGCAATGGATCACCTCGGGCGGCCTGGGCACCATGGGCTTCGGTCTGCCGGCGGCCATCGGAGCCCAGGTGGCCTTTCCGGAGGCGACAGTGGTGGATATCGCCGGCGACGGCAGCATCCAGATGAACATCCAGGAGATGGCCACCGCCGTCCAATATGGTTTGCCCGTGAAGATCGTGATCCTCAACAACCGCTGCCTGGGAATGGTGCGCCAATGGCAGCAGCTGTTTTACGACAAACGCTACTCGCACACGCTGATGGAGCATGCGCCTGATTTCGTCAAACTGGCCGAAGCTTTTGGCGCCAGTGGCCTGCGGGCGGTGCATCCGGACGAGGTCGAGACCGTTCTGGCCAAGGGGTTGGCCACGGCGGGCCCGGTGATTATGGAGTTCCTGGTGGACAACGAGGAGTGCGTCTACCCCATGGTGCCTGCGGGCAAACCCATTACCGATATGTTGCTGGTGTAATCGATGAAAACGGAAAAACATACCTTGACCATGCTGGTGGATAACGAACCCGGGGTGTTGTCCCGGGTGGTGGGCCTGTTCAGCGGCCGGGGCTTCAATATCGACAGCTTGTGCGTGGCGGAAACCATGGATCCAAAAGTGTCGCGGATCACTATCGTCACCCAGGCAAACCCGCTGTTACTCGAACAGATCGAAAAGCAATTGCGCAAACTGATCAATGTCATCAAACTGCGGGAGATGTCCGACGATCGGGCCGTCCGAAGGGAAATGGCGCTGATCTGCGTAAACGCACGCCCTGAAAGCCGGGAGGAGATCCTGCGGCTGGTCAATCTCTTCCGGGCCAAGATCATCGATGTGGCGTCCAATTATTACATCATCGAGGCCAGTGGCGATGCGGACAAGATGACGGCCCTGATCGGACTGCTCAAGCCCATGGGCATCAAAAAAATCGCCCGCACCGGATCGGTCGCCCTCTATCGGGAGCCCAAACGCGGAATTTAAGGCAATCACTCGGCTCTATGCGCCGATGCAATTTAACAGGTTATGCGAACCATCGCATGGCAATCCATTAAAGGAGACAACGAAAATGGCACAAATCGATTTTGGCGGAGTTGTGGAAGAAGTAATCACGGCGGAAGAATTCACTCTGGAGAAGGCGCGGCAGGTGCTGGCCGACGAAATCATCGCCGTGCTGGGTTACGGCGTTCAGGGACCTGCCCAGGCGCTGAATATGCGCGACAACGGCTTTAAGGTGATAATTGGGCAATTGGAGTCGGATAAGGTCTATTGGGACAAGGCCATCGCGGATGGGTTCGTGCCCGGCGAGACCCTCTTTTCCATCGAAGAGGCGGCCAAGCGGGCCACCGTGATTCAATATCTGCTGTCCGATGCCGGTCAGATGGCCACCTGGGATATGGTCAAGAAATGCCTCAACCCGGGGGATGCCCTCTATTTCTCCCACGGTTTTTCCATCGTTTACAAAGATCAGACCAAAATCATCCCGCCGGAGAACGTGGATGTGATTCTGGTGGCGCCCAAAGGCTCCGGCCGCAATGTGCGCATGAACTTCCTGGACGGCAGCGGCATCAACTCCAGCTTCGCCATCTTCCAGGATCACACCGGTCGCGCCCGGGAGCGCACACTGGCCCTGGGCATTGCCATCGGCTCGGGCTACCTGTTCCCCACCACCTTCCAGCAAGAGGTGTTCAGCGACTTGACCGGCGAGCGCGGTGTGCTGATGGGGTGCCTGGCCGGCGTGATGGAGGCCCAGTACAACCTGCTGCGCAAGCATGGCCACAGCCCCAGTGAAGCATTCAACGAAACGGTTGAAGAGTTGACCCAGAGCCTGATCCGGCTGGTGGCGGAAAACGGTATGGACTGGATGTATGCCAACTGCAGCACCACCGCCCAACGCGGCGCTTTGGACTGGGCACCGAAATTCAGGGATGCAGTGGTGCCGGTCTTTAATGATCTGTACGCAAGCGTTATCAACGGCACTGAAACCCGGCGTGTCCTGGAAGCCAACAGCGCCCCGGATTACCGTGCCAAATTGGATGCCGAACTGGCCACCATCGGCAATTCGGAAATGTGGCGTACCGGGCGGGCCGTTCGCAGCCTGCGTCCTGAAAACAGAAGTAAAAAATAAAGCGAGATGGGCGTCATGGAACAGGTATTCATCTACGACACCACACTGCGTGACGGCAGTCAGGGGGAGAACATCAGCTTCTCCTCGGATGAAATGTTGAGCATCGCCAAGCGTCTGGACCAGATTGGGGTCCATTATATCGAAGGGGGCTGGCCCGGTTCCAATGCCCGGGATGCCCGCTTTTTCGAGCTGGCCCGCCGGGAGCACTTCGCCCATGCGCGCATTACCGCCTTTGGCAGTACGCGCAAGCCCCACACCGATGCGGCAACGGACCCCAATCTGAAAGCATTGATCGACAGCCAGGCACCGGCGGTGGCCATCGTGGGCAAATCGTGGACCTTGCACGTGGAGCAGATCATGGAGAACACCCGGGAAGAAAACCTGGCCATGATCCGCGACAGCGTCAATCTGCTCAAAGCGTGCGGACGCGAGGTGGTCTATGATGCCGAGCACTTCTTCGATGGCTTCCAGGAAGACGCCTCTTACGCATTGGAAACGGTGATGGCGGCGGCCCGAAGCGGCGCCGACGCCATCATCCTCTGCGACACCAACGGCGGCACCCTGCCCTTCGACATCGAAATCATCTGCGATCAGGTAAGAAATGCTCTGGCCGAACGGCATATGCCCCTTCGGCTGGGCATCCACGCCCACAACGACTGCGGCCTGGCGGTGGCCAACAGCATCGCCGCCGTACGCGCCGGCGCCACCATCGTGCAAGGCACCATCAACGGTTACGGCGAACGGTGCGGCAACGCCGACCTGATCACAATTATTCCAATTCTCAATTTCAAGATGGGATATGCCACCATTGCCGACCAGCAACTGGGGCAGCTGAAAAACCTCTCGCGGTTCGTCAGCGAAACGGCCAACCTGGTGCCGCTGAACTCACGCCCTTTTGTAGGCCGCAGCGCTTTTGCCCACAAGGGCGGGCTGCACGTCAACGCCATCATGAAGATGCCCAGGGCGTACGAGCATATGGACCCTGCGCGGGTCGGCAACAATCGGCGGGTATTGATGTCCGATCTGGGCGGCAAGAGCAATGTCGTCTACAAAGCCAAGGAACTGGGCGTGGAGCTGGGGTGCAACGGCTTGGACTGCCAACGCATCGCCGCCGAAATCAAGACCATGGAAGACCAGGGCTACCAGTTCGACGTGGCCGACGGATCGATGAAGATATTGCTGCAGAAGTTCACCGAGCAGTTCAAGCCGCTGTTCGATCTGCAATCGTTCCGGGTCACCGTGGAAAAAAATCAGGACCAGCCCTGCACGGCCCAGGCCACCATCAAAATCGCCGTGGATGGCAGCGACGAAATCACCGCCGCCGAAGGCAGCGGCCCGGTCAGCGCCCTGGACAACGCCCTGCGCAAGGCCCTGGCCAAGTTCTACCCCGGCC
>JAGTVD010000578.1 GCA_018224505.1 Desulfatitalea sp.
CATTGATCGCCATCAGTGGGTGCATGCTGCTTTGATCATTATTTAACCTATTGTGTTGTCTGGAACATGCAAATCTGTCTTTGGATAAGTGCAATCAATATGCCAACTTCAAGATCTCTATAATCCAAATTTCAAATAGCGACTGGTGATCATATCTAATCAATGAAACCCGTTCATTTGACATTTTGCCCCCAGGCATTGCCGGCTGAATCGCCAAGACATTGACGGTTCGCTGGTAGAAAACCAGGTCAATGCAATCACCCAGCCAGCACCACGGCCGTATTGACATTTCGGCCTTGTTGGATTAAAGGGAAGCATCTTTCACGGCGGTGATTTGTCAAAGGATTGGACGCATCGCCGACTCCCTCATTTCGCTTCTAACGGCCCTTTTCAGCAATGGAGGGTGGCATTCCAGGAAATAATCGTCACGACAACTTTGAAAGGAGAAAAGAGCAGATGGCCGCAAAGCTTATCAAAGGAACGGAAATTCGTGAGCAGATCCTTGAGGAAATCACGTCAGATGTCAAACAAATCAAGGAAAAACATGGGGTTGTACCCGGACTGGTCACCATTTTGGTCGGGGCGAATCCCGCATCCATCTCCTATGTCACCCTGAAGATCAAAACCGCCCATCGCGTCGGGTTCACAGAGATTCAAGACTCCCAACCGGAAACCATCACTGAAGCGCAATTGCTGGCATTGATCGACAAATACAATAAAGACGAGTCCATCAATGGCATCCTGGTCCAACTGCCCCTCCCAAAACATATCGATGAGAAAAAAGTGCTCAATGCCATCGACCCGGACAAGGATGTGGACGGTTTCCATCCAGTCAATGTCGGGCGTCTGATGATTGGCGGTAAAGAGGTGAAATTTCCACCCTGCACCCCTGCAGGCATCCAGGAGATGATCGTACGCGCCGGTGTCGAAACCAGCGGCGCGGAGGTGGTGGTGGTGGGGCGTTCCAACATCGTGGGTAAACCCATCGCCAACATGATGCTCCAAAAAGGCAAAGGCGCCAACAGTACGGTGACCATCGTCCACACCGGCACCAAGGATCTGGCCACGCATTGCAAACGGGCCGATATTCTGATCGTGGCCGCGGGTGTGCCCGGACTGGTCAAGCCGGAGTGGATTAAGCCCGGTGCCTGTGTCATCGACGTGGGGGTCAACCGGGTGGGTGAGAAGGTGAGTGAAAAAACCGGTCAAAAGATCGCCATTCTCCGTGGAGATGTGGATTTCGATGCTGCCAAGGAAATCGCGGGCTCCATTACGCCCGTGCCGGGCGGCGTAGGACCGATGACGATCACTATGTTGATGCTTAACACATTGAAAGCACTTAAGTATAAGCTCGGAATCGAATAGCCTGACAATTGTCGTTTTATGAGGATTGCCAGGCGGTATTCATTTTTACCACCGGGCGGGTTTCGACCCGCCCGGTGCCTTTTAAGGCTTCAATGATTCACGGAGGAGCACTGTAAGAAGATGCACCTTGCCGGCATGCGCCCGGCAAGGACCCGTAAGTGGAAAATATTAAACAAAAACAATCCTCTGCAAGGTTGACAGTCTTTGCGATCCGTGTTACCTTGGCACGGACTTGAATCCGGCGAATGATGCATCGGACGATAGCTGAAACATGATTGTTCCATGTGGGAAGTGTCCCTGGTGTGCGGGAGAGTTTGCATGCCATGCAACCTGGAAACAATGACGCGGGCCTGCTTTCCGCGTCCCGCGGCAATTTGACCGGCGATTGAACCCAAAATAGGCCGGAACGTTGCTGTGGGTGTTCCCGTCAGTGCGGCGGGCATCTTCATCAGGACTGACCATGGTGCATAAGTTATCGGTAATCTTGGTAGGTGGTTCCGGTTCAAAAATCAGGCAATTCAATATCTCGCGCAAACTGTTCACCGCCCTGGCGTTGATACTTGTGGCGGCTGTGGTGGTGGTGCTTTATGGGCTGTGGGATTACACCCTGGTCCGCTTGGAGGCTGGACAAACAAGCGGTTTGCAGCGCCAATTGGTGCAACGAAGCGAAGAGGTGGCGCATCAGCGCCACCAGATTCAGCGATTTGCGCAGGATATCAATCTGCTCAAAGAACGACTGGTAACACTGGAACAGTTTGAAGAACGCATTCGTGTCCTGGCCAATATCGACCAGCCGGATAACCATGAGGGACTTTTCGGTGTGGGGGGGTCTATCCCGGACGATCTCAACGTGGGTGTGGATTTATCCCAGAGCCATCAACAATTGCTCCGGAAGATGCACCAACAGGTGCGTCAGTTGGGCGACGCCTCTGAAATCCAGGAAAGCAACTTGTCCGGACTGGTGGCTGACTTGGAAGAACGCAAGAATATCCTGGCCCATACGCCGGCCATCCGACCTGCCCGGGGTTGGGTGACATCCGGTTTCGAGTACCGCCAAAACCCGTTTACGGGGAAGCGGGAATTTCACCGGGGGATGGATATCGCCAATCGCAAAGGCACGCCTGTGGTGGCCCCCGGCGACGGGGTGGTATCGTTCGTCGGTGAACGTGGAGCCTTTGGAACCCTGATGGTGATCGATCATGGGTACGGGTTCACCACGCGCTATGCCCATCTGGACAAAGGGATCAAAAAAAGGGGGGATCGGGTGCAGCGGGGCGAAGTGATTGCCAAAATGGGCAACTCGGGTCGCAGTACCGGACCTCATCTGCATTACGAGGTACGTTTGAACGGTGTGCCGGTCAATCCGGAGAAGTATATTCTCAACTGATTTGACTATCCCGCATTGCAGGGTTCCCTGCACCTCAGACAGCCTGTTGCCGAGGGGCGAAGCTGCTGTTTTATCCGAAATTCGTCAGGAAGGACCACGGTTCCAATGATATTGAAAATGCTGACCCAACTCTTTGGGAGCAAGAACGAACGGGAAGTCAAGCAATTGCGCCCCATCGTAGAGGCGATAAATGCCCTCGAGCCCCAAATAAAAGCCATGAGCGATGAGCAGCTCCGCGGTCAGACGGCCTTGCTGAAGGAACGTCTGCACCAGGGGGCCGCCCTCGACGATCTGTTGCCTGAAGCGTTTGCGACTGTCCGCGAGGCATCGGTGCGTGCGGTGGAGATGCGTCCGTTTGACGTTCAGCTCATCGGGGGGATCTTCTTGCACCGGGGGCGGATTGCGGAGATGAAAACCGGTGAGGGCAAGACGTTGGTTGCCACTTTGCCGGCCTATTTGAATGCCCTTACCGGCAAAGGGGTCCATGTCATCACGGTGAACGACTATCTGGCGCGCCGCGACACCGAGTGGATGGGCAAGATTTACAATTTTCTGGGTCTGAGTGTGGGCACCATTTTGCACGGGCTCGATGACATTCAGCGCCGCAGCGCCTATAATGCCGACATCACATACGGCACCAACAACGAATTCGGCTTCGACTACCTGCGCGATAACATGAAGTACGATCTGGAAACCATTGTGCAGCGGGATCTGCACTACGCCATCGTGGACGAAGTGGACAGTATTCTGATCGACGAGGCGCGAACACCGCTGATTATTTCCGGTCCGGCGGAAAAGTCGACCCACCTCTACTACCAGGTTAACAGCATCATTCCGCAACTAAAAGCCGAGACCCATTATGTCAAGGATGAGAAGGCCCGCAGTGTCACACTGACCGAAGAGGGGGTGGCCCTTGCCGAAAAACTGATGCAGGTGGACAATCTGTACGATGCCCGCAATATCGAGACCTTGCACCATATCAACCAGGCGCTCAAGGCCCACGCGTTGTTCCAGCGCGATGTGGATTACATCGTCAAGGAAGGGCAGGTGATCATCGTCGATGAGTTCACCGGTCGATTGATGCCTGGACGGCGATACAGCGACGGGCTGCACCAGGCCTTGGAGGCCAAGGAAAATGTCAAAATCGAGAATGAAAATCAGACCTTGGCCACCATCACGTTTCAGAATTACTTCCGCATGTACGACAAGCTGGCCGGCATGACCGGCACCGCCGACACCGAAGCGGCGGAATTTAAGAAAATCTACAATTTGGACGTGAATGTGGTTCCCACCAATATGCCCATGGTGCGTGAGGACTTTCCCGACGCAATTTACAAAACCCGCCAAGAAAAGTTCGAAGCGGCGCTGGATGAGATTGATGCCCTGCACACCAAAGGGCAACCGGTGCTGGTGGGCACCATTTCCATCGATGTCTCCGAACAGCTGGCCGAGATCCTCAAAAAACGGGGCATCCCCCACGCCGTGCTCAATGCCAAGAACCATGAGGCGGAAGCCGAGATCATTTCCATGGCCGGGCAACGAGGAGCGGTGACCATATCCACCAACATGGCCGGGCGCGGTACGGACATCAAGTTGGGTGAAGGGGTGACCGAACTGGGCGGACTTCACATCCTGGGCACAGAGCGCCACGAAAGCCGCCGGATCGACAACCAGCTGCGCGGCCGTTCAGGGCGTCAAGGCGATCCCGGCTCGTCCCGTTTCTATCTTTCCCTGGAAGACGATTTGCTGCGCATTTTCGGCGGCAAACGCATCGGCGGCATCATGGAGCGGCTCGGCATGCAGGACGGCGAGCCCATCGAGCACAACCTGATCAGTCGCGCCATCGAAAACGCCCAAACCAAGGTGGAGGCGCA
>JAGTVD010000579.1 GCA_018224505.1 Desulfatitalea sp.
TGACATCAAGGACGCCAGCACGGGCGTGCTGCAATTTCCCTTGTGGATTCCCTGGAGCCTCGTTCCCCTGGGAGGTCTTCTGCTGACACTGCAATTCATCAACAAGCTTGCGGAAGAATTCACCAGCGGCGATTCGTAGCTATTTTGCATGATCCGCGTCTGATTTCAGCTTCGCCTGAATCTGAATCTGAGTACTGAAGGGTATCATTATGACTTTGTATGTGATTGGTTTTGTAGTAGTTTTCTTGTTGGTGCTGGCAAGCGGTTTTCCTGTCGGATTTGGATTGGGATTCCTCGCCCTGGGCCTGATGACATTTTACACCGGCTTTGACAGGGCCTTGAGCATGGGCATCGAGAGGGCATACACTTCGTTGGATTCCAGCATATTGGTGGCCGTACCGCTGTTTATTTTCGCAGCCCAGCTGATTGCGGAGACCGGCATGGGCAAGCGGTTGTTCGACGCGGCGCGGACCTTCCTCGGTCGCTTTCGGTCCGGTCTGGGAACCGCCACCATTGCAAGCAGCGGTGTCTTTGCGGCCATGACCGGCTCCAGCTTTGTCTCCGCATCAACCATGGGGCTGATTGCCATCCCGGAGCTGCGCAAAGCTAAATTTTCGGACACTCTCATCTCGGCGGCCATAACGGCGGGCGGCTCCCTGGGCATGGTGATCCCACCCAGCATCGTGATGATCGTCTACGGCTATCTGACCGATGAGTCCATCGGCAAGCTGTTCATGGCGGGCATGATCCCCGGCCTTCTACTGATCGTTCTTTATTCGTCGGCCCTGGCCATCTGCTTTCGCATTGAACGCCGCGGACAGCCGGCCGCACCGGTGATCCTGCCGGGCGCTGACGGAGAGGAATCGAGCCAAGCGGCGCCGGCCGACGTCGGCACGGCAAACCCGGCCTTTGCCAAGCCCCGGGAGGCCGCCGCCTTTGTGCCCATGACCAAGTTCAAGGCGTTCAAAGAAGCGTTCTGGGGGCTGGCAGCACCAATCATTATTTTGGGCGGCATCTATCTGGGCATCTTCACAGCACCCGAAGCTGCCGCCATTGCGGTGGTGTACTGCATGTTGGTCGGTTTTTTCATCTACCGCACGCTTAACATACGCAAATTTTGGAACGTGTTGATGTCCTCGGCCATGATATCGGCCATGGTGGCTGTGATCGTGATCGGCGGCGCCATGATCGGCATGGTGGTGGTGTACGGCCGCATTCCGCAACAGATTCTAGAGATTATCGTTGCCAGGGATTTTTCGCCCTTGCTGCTGCTGCTCCTGATCAACCTCTTCTTGTTCGTGATGGGCATGTTCCTGGAGGTGCTGGCCTTGGTCTATCTGGCCATTCCGCTGCTCTATCCGGTGGTGCTGCACATGGGCTGGGATAATATATGGTTCGCGGTCATTTTGCTGATCAACGCCAACCTGGCCCTGATCACGCCCCCAATGGGCGGTGTGCTGTATATCGTCTCCCAGATTGGCGCCATTCCCATAAATAAAGTCATCAAGGGTGCGCTCCTGCCTGTCGTCATAATGATCCTGTTGCTGGTCGTGATCATCCTTTTTCCGCCCGTTGCCACCTGGTTGCCCAGCCTGATGTAGGGCGCCAGGGGTATGTTGGTCCGACGTATTGTCGTTATTGCGGTATAAAACGAGTCCTCATTTGGAGAGCGAACAATGGTTCATAAAATTTCAAAGATTCTTTTCACCACCGATCTGTCTAAAAGCTCTGTGCAGGTATTTGAGCAAACCGTGGCCTTAGCCTCATCGCTGGGTGCGACTATCACCATCTTGCACGTGATCGACGACGGCTCCGGCTCCTCGGGATCCCAGAGCCGCATGGTCCACCTTGTCGACAGGGAAGTGTACGAAAAAATCCGCCGGGAAAGCCAGGACATGGTGAAAAATCTGCTGATTGGCAAACAGCGGACCATTCCGGTGATCCAGGATGCGCTGAAAAAGCTGTGCGAAAAGACCACCCATAAAATATGCGGTGAAGAACAGGAGGTGATCATCGCTGCGATCGAGGTTACCTATGGCAACGTGGCGGATGAGATCATCGAGCTTTCGGAATCATCCCAGTGCGACTTGGTCGTCATGGGATACAATAAAAAAGGCTCTCTCTTCAAAGCCCTACTTGGAAGCCCCGAAAAAAGTGTCATGAAACAAAGCAAAAAGCCGGTTTTATTGATCCCGCTGGAAACATAGCACCTTGCTTCACACCCAAGCCATTGAATGGCGTCATCCTATTGGATAGATCATGAACACATCGCTATGCTTGATTCGACCGGACAATTATCTCCAGGAGGTGGTACTGGCGCTAAAACCGGTCCTTGTGCTCTGCATGCCCTTCAATGAAGAGTTTCCTTCGCAATTGAAAATTGTGGAAGAAGTGGCGAGCAGCTTGCAGAACGAGCTGAAGGTGGGGTTGCTCGAAGAAGCCTTTATCGATACGTTCAAAAAAAACCTGCAGATTTCCGGCACACCGACCTTTCTCTTCATGGTCAAAGGCAAGGAAAAGAGCCGCATGATCGGGTTGACGGACCTGCAGGCACTGGCGGATTTCGTGACCACTGCCCGCAAGACCGTCGAAGCGCCCTCCCTACAGAACACCACTCGCACTGGTTGATTCCCAAAACTCGGCTGCGTGGCGCCTAAAATGCGAACTTATTTTTGCGCGAGCCCTTCCTGCAGCACCCGCAGCAGTTTCAGCTGGATCATGGGGGAGATATCCCCGATTTCATCCAGCAGGATCGTGCCGCCGTCGGCCGCCTGGAAGCGCCCCTGCTTATCCTTGATGGCCCCGGTAAAAGCGCCCCGCACATGTCCGAAAAGCTCGCTTTCCAAAAGACTTTCCGCCAGCGCCGAGTAATTCACCGTGACAAAGGGCTTGAACGATCGATTGCCGCTGTAGTGCAGCGCCCGGACCACCAGCTCCTTGACTGAGAATGGTTTCACACTGTTGGAGGGACTCCTCCAAAATGGCAAGGCGCTTCTTCAACCGGCGGTTCTCGTCCCATCCAACATGGGATTCACTGCCGCCGGGGCCCTCGGGGCTGTACGGTTGGGGATCCATAGCCAGCGCGGTAAAAGTGACCGGTCGTCGTCTGATTTTTTTTCTCATCCCAGCCGCTCCTGAGGGCACATACAAAGCAATCTTTTTATAATCCATCCGGATCGGCCAGTGCATGTGCGTCCGTGGCCTGTCCGCCGCTTCGCCCTATGGGGCGCTGGCGGCGGGTAAATAAATGGTCACCTGTGTGCCCTGACCCGGTTGGGAGGCCACGGCGATCATGCCGCCGTGATTGCTGACAACACCATACGCAGCGGCCATGCCAAGGCCGCGACCGTACAGCTTGGTGGTATAGAAAGGCTCAAAAATACGCTCCAGGGCCTCCGTGCCCATGCCGATGCCGTTGTCTTCGACCCGGATCACGGCATAGGGGCCATCCGCCAGACCCTCGTGGGGTACACCCCCCTCATTGTCTGTCGTAATGGTGAGCTGGCCGCCGCTTTCCATCGATTCCACGGCATTGGACAGCACCGCCTCCAGCACCATGGCAATCTGCGTGGTGTCCCCCGTGGTGGCATGCAAGGCCGGCTCCAATGCGGTGTGTAATCGGATCGCGGCGCCGGAAGGGATGATGGCTTTTTCATCCAGAATCTTCTGAATCAAATCGTTGGCCGAAAAGGGCCGGGGCCGGTATTTACCACCCCGGGCGTACGCCAGCAACTGATCGGTCAAGCGGCTCATCCGCTCGGACGATTTCCACACGGCATCCCAGTGCCGTTGCTCGGCCAACGGCCGCCGGGCCTTTATTTCCAACAACTCCAGATTACCTTTGATCACCGCCAGGGCATTGTTGAATTGATGCGCGATGCCGCCGGCCAGGGTGGCAATGGCTTGAATCTCCCGGCCATGCTGAAGTTGCTGGGCCACCCGGATTTTCTCCTCTTCGATGGCCACCCGCTCCGAAATATCGAACACCGAGGTGTACACTTTTGCCCATGAGGTTTCAAATCCGGCCGGGATGGTGCTGATGACCAGCAAGTGCAGGGGCCGACCGCCAA